>NZ_JAUSWY010000001.1:4500000-4729875 GCF_030815585.1 Arthrobacter pascens | reverse complement strand
TACCCGGTTTCCAGGAGCTTTGCAAATCAGCGTTTCCGCAATTCTGCGCTTCGGCAAAACGGCCCCACCTGCATCCGGCACGCTAATTTGCGTGCCATTTTCAGGCTGTTGAAGAGGGGGTTGGTCGCTATTTTTCCGCTTCAGCGGCGGCGACTCAGAAAACAATACACGGCCGGAACCCCCACCGCAAATCCGGGCCCGGGGCATGCAAAAGGCCTCCAGAATCCCTGAATTGGCGGGGATTCTGGAGGCCTCGAGAGCCGCCGGGAGGAAGCGATCGGCGAAAGCTCTTCCCTGCGGACTGGGTCACATCAGGCGGTACTCAACGCCGCACGCGTAGCACCACGGTGAAGTCCGCTTCGCGGGGCTGCAGCCGGTACGGCTCCAGCACTCCTGGTCCGCAAGCTGCGGTACCTACGCCACGGAGGGCGTGGTCCACGTAGACGTAGCTGCGCCCATCGGGAACCAGGTCGGTCCGGTGCCGGGCGGCAGCCAGGACATCCTGACTGTAGGGGCGTACCGTCAATGCGAAACGTGCGCCGGAAACGTCAAGCGTGCCGGCGTCGAGCTCCAGAGCTGCGGTGCGCACTGCTGACCGGGCGCCTGACTCCTGCGGGCGCACATAGTCCACGTCCAATTCCTCCAGTGGCAGCTCGAACCAACCCATTCTGGTGCCCTGGCCGGTATCCGCGTAGCTCTGGTGCGGGCCCTGGCCGAACCATGCCACAGTCTTGGTCTGCGCGCCCAGCACGATTTCGAGCCCGATCCGCGCCCATTCCACGGCGTAGCCGCCATTGATCCATTCGCCGTCCGGACGTACCTCGGTCCGCAGGGCCACGGACTGACCGTCGCTGGACCACGAATAGTCCACCAGCACACCGAACTGCTTGCCGGCAGCGCCCATTCGGGTCCGCACCGTCAGCACATCACCACCGTCCGGTGATGGAGCGGCCGAGATGCCCAGCAGACGGGAATGGAGCCGGTCGAGCCCAGCCTCCACCCACTGCGTAGCCAGGGGCCTCTGGTCAGGATCGGTCCATTCGCGGCCAAAGTCGTTGTCAGTGGGCGCCCACCAGAGCACCAGCCGCAGATCCTCCACAGGCACTTCGCCGATGGAGGCCGGCAGGCCTGAGACACGGTCGAAAACCACCGGCCCCAGCCGCAGTTCGGCTGCCTGGACGTCCACCTGTTCGATAGCAACAGGCTGCTCGGCCACCGCCAGGTCACGGGCTCCCTGGCCCCAGGCAAGCTCATGACCCGCTGCTGCCCATTCCGTGTCTGTAGCAAGAACTGCGCTGACGGTGAGTACCGCCGGGCGTCCGGCGCCGAGTCCGGCAAGGCCGGCTGGGAGTTCCATCTGCGCCTCCGCACCAGGCGCCAACGGCGCAACGTCCACCGTGCCGCCGTCGAGCGTAACGCCGTCGGCCTCCACCACGTAGCGGAAGCTGAGCGTCGACGTGTCCGCGAAGTCAAAGCCGTTGCGCAGGGTGAAGCCGGACCAGTCCTCCGCCACGGCAATTTTCAGCGGCGCGATGACCTTCTTGAAGTCCAGCAGGCCGGGCCGGGGCTTGCGGTTCGCGTCCACCAGCCCGTCAGTAACGAAGTTGCCGTCGTGAATTTCCTCACCGAAGTCACCGCCGTATGCGAAGTGCTCCTGGCCATCCGCGGCCGTGACGGTGATGCCGTGCTCCAGCCACTCCCACACGAACCCACCCATCAGCCGTGGGTAGCGGTCAAACAAGTCCTGATACTCAGACATGCCACCGGGGCCGTTACCCATCGCGTGGACGTACTCGCAGAGGACGAAAGGCATGGCGCGGCGCCGGGCATCCAGCGCCGGATCCTCCAGCGGCTCCTCAATGCCCTGGCCGATGAGCGCGGTTTCAGCATGGCTGGCATACATCCGGGAGTAGACATCCACATAGGCCGAGGTCGAGTCGCCCTCATAGTGAATGGGCCGTGATGGGTCGCGGTGCTTCGTCCAGCGCGACATCTCAGCAAGGTTCCGGCCGGTGCCTGCCTCGTTACCCAGGGACCACATGATCACGGCCGCATGGTTCTTGTCGCGCTCCACAGTGCGGCGCATCCTGTCCACCAAGGCGGATTCCCACTGCGGGTCGTCGCTCGGGTTTTGCTTCCAGCCGCCGCTTTCAAACCCATGGGTTTCGAGGTCGCATTCAAGCACGACGTAGAAGCCCAGCTGGTCCGCAAGCGCGAGGAAGTCAGGGTGCGGGGGATAGTGGGAGGAGCGTATGGCATTGATGTTGTGCTGCTTCATGAGGCGCAGCTCATCCTCCATCACGTCCCGGGGCACGGCCCTGCCAAGGCGCGGATGGTGCTCATGCCGGTTGACGCCGCGAAGCAGGATCCGCTGGCCGTTGACTTTGAACTGGGCGTCCTCGATGGTGATGCTGCGGAAGCCGAGCTGCAGGGCCACTGTCTCGCCGGGCGCGCTGACGGTCGCCTCGTAGAGCCGCGGCAGCTCAGCGGACCAGGGCGAAATCTGCGGAACGCGGTGTTCGCTGCCTGCCGCCAGTTCCAGCCCCAGTTCGGGGATTCGTACGACGGCGTCAATCGCCTCGCCGCCTCGGCTCGCCTCAACGCGCAGAATGCCGTCACCGGTGTGGTTGTCGTAGTCAGCGTGGACGAACACGTCGTCAATGCCGGAGTCGGGCCGGGACTGCAGTGTGACATCCCGGAAGATGCCCGGCAGCCACCACATGTCCTGGTCCTCCAGGTAGCTGGCCGCGGAGAACTGGGCAACGCGCACGGCCAGGATGTTCCTGCCCTGGACCAGGATGCCGGTCACGTCGAACTCATGCGCCAGCCGGCTGCCCCGCGTGGTTCCGAGCTCCGTTCCGTTGAGCCACACTGTACCGGCGGACTCGATGCCGTCGAACCGGAGGGCGGCCCGCGGGAAGAACTCAGGTCCCGCCTGGAACTCCACCAGGTGGTCACCGACCGGATTGGCCTCCGGCACATGGGGCGGCTCCACAGCGAACGGGTACTGGACGTTGGTGTACCACGGCGAGCCGTGCCCGTGCATGGGCCAGCTTGAGGGAACGGGAAGCCCTTCGAAGCCTGCCGTGTCACCGCCGCGCTGCCAGCCGTCCTCCGGTGCCTGCCGGATGCCGGAGCTGAGGCGGAATTGCCACTCACCGTTAAGGGATTTCCGGGGGGCGTCGCTGTGCAGATATGCGCGTGCCGGCAGGGTGCCGCGGGCAGGCGCCACAGAGGCCAGCTCCTGAACTGCTCCTGCAGCAAGCTCCAGGGCGCGGCGCTGAACCGCGGTGTCCGGGCTGCTCTCCACCGGCGCGGAGGGTGACTGTACTGACATGGATATTCCTTGCTCCAGAGTGTTGGGGAGTGCCGCCTCAGACGCGGACTTGGACGCCTCGTGAACGTTCACGATTCACAAAATTCTATCCCGTGGTGCGGCGTTTGGGTAGGCCGATTCTTAGGCGGACTGACGGATGACCAGTTCATGCCGCAGCCTGAGATCCGCTTCCGCACTGCCTGCCACCACTGCTCCGGAAAGCAGCCCGTCGAGAAGGTCGACGGCGGTCCTGCCCACATCGCGCAGGTTCAGCGACAAGGTGGTGAGCTCAGGAGTCACCAGTTCACCGAGCGGGATGCCGTCCATTCCGATCACCGCACAGTCATCCGGGACGCCACGGCCGCTTCCGGCCAAGGCCTTCAGGGCGCCGGCGGCCATTAGGTCGTTAAAGACCAGCAGTCCGTCCAACCCGGCATGCCGTGAGAGCAGGCTTTCAACGGCCTCACGCGAGGCATGGGCCGAGTCCTCGGAACGGAAAACCGTGAGATCGATTCCGAGATCTGAAGCCACACCTGCAACGGCTGCGCCGCGCGCGGTCAGCGAACCCTCCTCCGTGACGGAATCCATGTAAGCGATGCGGCCACTCCCCACCGCCAGCAGTCGGTCCAGAGCGAGCCTGGCCGCATACGGGTAGTCAAAGGAGATCCCGCCGGCCGTCAGGCCCGCAGGCTCGTCCAGCACCACCACGGGGCGCCTGCCGAGCATTGCCTGCGCTTCCTCCGCGTCCGGGCCCAGGTATCCGATGACGGCATCCACCTGAGGGGCCAGGCGCGCCACGGCATCCAGCGCACTGCCGGAGCCATGGCCGAAGTCGTCCATCACCACATTCCACGCACGCTGGGTGGCCATCTCCACAACACTTGAGGCAAAGGCCGGAAAGTACGGATTGGTGAGGCCCGGGATGGCCAGCCCGACGGAAGTATGGGCACCCTGGACCAGGCCTTTGGCGAACCTGCTGGGCGTGTAGCCCAGCTCCCGCGCCAACTCCTGGACTCGCTCACGCGTTGCCTGCCTGATGCCCGGCATCTCGTTCATCGCCCGGGTGACGGTCTGCCGCGAAACACCTGCGGCGGCTGCCACATCGAGGATGGTGGCCCGCTTCGCAGGCCGGTTGCGCGGAGTGGAGGTCATAGACCGTAAGTCTAGGCCGCCGGACGCTCTCTCACTTGCTGCGGGATTCTGGGTGACGCTCTCTCAGTTGCTGCGGGGTCTTGGGTGACGCTCTCGCAGTTCTGGGTGCGACGGCGGTGTCAGGGTGTGGGGGCGGGGCCGGGGCCGGTTTGCTGCAGGGTTTGGGGGAGGGTTGCCTGTTCTTCTGCAGGAACTGAGAGAGCGTTGCCTGATCTTCTGCAGGAACTGAGAGAGCGTTGCCTGATCTTCTGCAGGAACTGAGAGAGCGTTGCCTGATCTTCTGCAGGAACTGAGAGAGGGTTGCCTGATCTTCTGCAGGAGGTGTGAGAGCGTTGCGTGGTCTTTTGCTGGATGTGAGGGGGGTTGGGGTTTTTTAAATGGGTCAGGCCCCAACCTGTGGTTGGGGCCTGAGCCTAATGTGTGTCCGGCGGTGACCTACTCTCCCACACCCTCCCGGGTGCAGTACCATCGGCGCTGTGGGTCTTAGCTTCCGGGTTCGGAATGGGACCGGGCGTTTCCCCCACGCTATGACCGCCGTAACCCTTGTACCCGGCACGCGCCCCGGTGTGGGGGTGGTGTGGGAAGTCTGGTTACAACCTGTCCCCGCAGCTTGTGTGGTGCGGGTGTGGTGTTGTTTATTCAGTTGTGTTCTCAAGCAACGGGTTTGTTGGTTGGGAACCACATAGTGGACGCAAGCAGTCTTGTTATCTTTTTACCGCCCCTGGGTGTAAACCCCTTTTGAATGGGTTTACAGGGGTGGTGTGTGGTGTAAGTTATCGGCCTATTAGTACCGGTCAGCTTCACGAGTCGTTAGTCCTCGCTTCCACATCCGGCCTATCAACCCAGTGGTCTGGCTGGGGGCCTCTCACACACAAGGTGTATGGAAATCTCATCTCGAAGCGAGCTTCCCGCTTAGATGCTTTCAGCGGTTATCCCATCCGAACGTAGCTAATCAGCGGTGCACTTGGCAGTACAACTGACACACCAGAGGTTCGTCCGTCCCGGTCCTCTCGTACTAAGGACAGCCCTTCTCAAATTTCCTGCGCGCGCAGCGGATAGGGACCGAACTGTCTCACGACGTTCTAAACCCAGCTCGCGTACCGCTTTAATGGGCGAACAGCCCAACCCTTGGGACCTACTCCAGCCCCAGGATGCGACGAGCCGACATCGAGGTGCCAAACCATGCCGTCGATATGGACTCTTGGGCAAGATCAGCCTGTTATCCCCGAGGTACCTTTTATCCGTTGAGCGACGGCCATTCCACAATGTACCGCCGGATCACTAGTCCCGACTTTCGTCCCTGCTCGAGATGTCTCTCTCACAGTCAAGCTCCCTTGTGCACTTACACTCGACACCTGATTGCCAACCAGGCTGAGGGAACCTTTGGGCGCCTCCGTTACTTTTTAGGAGGCAACCGCCCCAGTTAAACTACCCATCAGGCACTGTCCCTGACCCGGATTACGGGCCGAAGTTAGATGTCCAAAGTGACCAGAGTGGTATTTCAACGATGACTCCACCCGAACTGGCGTCCGGGCTTCAACGTCTCCCACCTATCCTACACAAGCCACTCCGAACACCAATACCAAACTATAGTAAAGGTCTCGGGGTCTTTCCGTCCTGCTGCGCGTAACGAGCATCTTTACTCGTACTGCAATTTCGCCGAGTTTATGGTTGAGACAGCGGGGAAGTCGTTACTCCATTCGTGCAGGTCGGAACTTACCCGACAAGGAATTTCGCTACCTTAGGATGGTTATAGTTACCACCGCCGTTTACTGGGGCTTGAATTCTCAGCTTCGCCGTGAGGCTAACCGGTCCTCTTAACCTTCCAGCACCGGGCAGGAGTCAGTCCGTATACATCGTCTTGCGACTTCGCACGGACCTGTGTTTTTAGTAAACAGTCGCTTCCCCCTGGTCTCTGCGGCCCCGATCCCCTCCCGGTCGCTAGTACCGTTCAAGGTTGGGGCCCCCCTTCTCCCGAAGTTACGGGGGCATTTTGCCGAGTTCCTTAACCATAATTCTCTCGATCGCCTTAGTATTCTCTACCTGATCACCTGTGTCGGTTTGGGGTACGGGCGGCTAAAACCTCGCGTCGATGCTTTTCTCGGCAGCATAGGATCACCAAATCCCCCCGTGAGGGGGTCCCATCAGATCTCAGGCATCATGAACAGCGGATTTGCCTACCGTTCGCCCTACATCCTTAGACCGGGACAACCATCGCCCGGCTTGGCTACCTTCCTGCGTCACACCTGTTAATACGCTTACCTCCCAGGATCAGGTCCCGCGCTCCACCAAAACCCTCACACCACAAGGGTGATCGGGCAGGTCTCGGGCAGTTAGTATCCCCTGTTCAGCATGGACGGTTTTTCGCCGGTACGGGAATATCAACCCGTTGTCCATCGACTACGCCTGTCGGCCTCGCCTTAGGTCCCGACTTACCCAGGGCAGATTAGCTTGACCCTGGAACCCTTGATCATTCGGCGGACGGGTTTCTCACCCGTCTTTCGCTACTCATGCCTGCATTCTCACTCGTGTAGGCTCCACCGCTGGTTTACACCGCGACTTCACTGCCCACACGACGCTCCCCTACCCATCCAGACGCCTGAACCACAAGGGCTTAGCAAATATCTGAATGCCACAACTTCGGCGGTGTACTTGAGCCCCGCTACATTGTCGGCGCGGAATCACTTGACCAGTGAGCTATTACGCACTCTTTTAAGGATGGCTGCTTCTAAGCCAACCTCCTGGTTGTCTTCGCAACTCCACATCCTTTCCCACTTAGCACACGCTTAGGGGCCTTAGTTGGTGGTCTGGGCTGTTTCCCTCTCGACTATGAAGCTTATCCCCCACAGTCTCACTGCTGCGCTCTCACTTACCGGCATTCGGAGTTTGGCTGACGTCAGTAACCTTGTAGGGCCCATTAGCCATCCAGTAGCTCTACCTCCGGTAAGAAACACGCAACGCTGCACCTAAATGCATTTCGGGGAGAACCAGCTATCACGAAGTTTGATTGGCCTTTCACCCCTACCCACAGCTCATCCCCTCCATTTTCAACTGAAGTGGGTTCGGTCCTCCACGACGTCTTACCGTCGCTTCAACCTGGCCATGGGTAGATCACTTCGCTTCGGGTCTAGATCACGCCACTGCAACGCCCTATTCAGACTCGCTTTCGCTACGGCTTCCCCACACGGGTTAACCTCGCGACGTAACACTAACTCGCAGGCTCATTCTTCAAAAGGCACGCCGTCACCAGAATCAGACTGGCTCCGACGGATTGTAAGCACACGGTTTCAGGTACTGTTTCACTCCCCTCCCGGGGTACTTTTCACCTTTCCCTCACGGTACTGGTCCGCTATCGGTCATTAGGGAGTATTTAGGCTTATCAGGTGGTCCTGACAGATTCGCACGGGATTTCTCGGGCCCCGTGCTACTTGGGATACTTCCCAGGCGGTACACAACATTTCGGTTACGGGGCTCACACCCTCTCTGGCCGGCCTTTCAAGACCGTTCACCTATGCCTGCACATCACACCTCACTGTCCCGGCAGAGACAGTACGGAAAGTCCCACAACCCCGACCATGCAACGCCCGCCGGCTATCACACATGGAACGGTTTAGCCTGATCCGCGTTCGCTCGCCACTACTGACGGAATCACTATTGTTTTCTCTTCCTGCGGGTACTGAGATGTTTCACTTCCCCGCGTTCCCTCCACGCACCCTATGTGTTCAGATGCGGGTCACCAGGCAGCTCGCGCCCCTGGCGGGGTTTCCCCATTCGGACACCCTGGGATCACAGTCCGGTTATCGACTCCCCCAGGCTTATCGCAGATTCCTACGTCCTTCTTCGGCTCCTAATGCCAAGGCATCCACCGTGTGCTCTTAAAAACTTGACCACAAAAGATCAATTACGCTAATTTTCGAGAGAACCACGAAAACCAACCACACCCAACAACACCACCCCCAAGGGGGCGACACCATCACGCGCAGCCAGATCCAGGTTCATATTCTTGGAAATTGCTTCTTATAAAAGATGCTCGCGTCCACTATGTAGTTCTCAAACAACAACCCCAAACCACACACCCCACACGAACCCCCACAACAGGGGACAAACCGTATGATCGGTGCAGCCAGGAAACCAGAAACAAACAAACACCAGGAAAAACAGCCCACAACCCGTAAGCTGCGAACCCCTCCCGGCACTGTTGCCTCAGGACCCAACAGTGTGCCAAACACTACCCAGCAATCCGTACCAGCTCCGTTCCAAGACACCCCCAACCCCAAAGGGAAGAAAGCGTCCGTACTAACAACCGGTCCGTGCCACCAGGCACCTATTTGTTGATATTCCACCCATGAGCACCCGCCGCAGAACAATCGCCTGCGCAACGGGCATATACTCCTGACAAACCCCCACCAACGCATACACGCGGCAGACATCTGTAGGTGCTCCTTAGAAAGGAGGTGATCCAGCCGCACCTTCCGGTACGGCTACCTTGTTACGACTTAGTCCCAATCGCCAGTCCCACCTTCGACAGCTCCCTCCCACAAGGGGTTAGGCCACCGGCTTCGGGTGTTACCAACTTTCGTGACTTGACGGGCGGTGTGTACAAGGCCCGGGAACGTATTCACCGCAGCGTTGCTGATCTGCGATTACTAGCGACTCCGACTTCATGGGGTCGAGTTGCAGACCCCAATCCGAACTGAGACCGGCTTTTTGGGATTAGCTCCACCTCACAGTATCGCAACCCTTTGTACCGGCCATTGTAGCATGCGTGAAGCCCAAGACATAAGGGGCATGATGATTTGACGTCGTCCCCACCTTCCTCCGAGTTGACCCCGGCAGTCTCCTATGAGTCCCCGCCATCACGCGCTGGCAACATAGAACGAGGGTTGCGCTCGTTGCGGGACTTAACCCAACATCTCACGACACGAGCTGACGACAACCATGCACCACCTGTGAACCGGCCCCAAAGGGGAAACCACATCTCTGCAGCAGTCCGGTCCATGTCAAGCCTTGGTAAGGTTCTTCGCGTTGCATCGAATTAATCCGCATGCTCCGCCGCTTGTGCGGGCCCCCGTCAATTCCTTTGAGTTTTAGCCTTGCGGCCGTACTCCCCAGGCGGGGCACTTAATGCGTTAGCTACGGCGCGGAAAACGTGGAATGTCCCCCACACCTAGTGCCCAACGTTTACGGCATGGACTACCAGGGTATCTAATCCTGTTCGCTCCCCATGCTTTCGCTCCTCAGCGTCAGTTAATGCCCAGAGACCTGCCTTCGCCATCGGTGTTCCTCCTGATATCTGCGCATTTCACCGCTACACCAGGAATTCCAGTCTCCCCTACATCACTCTAGTCTGCCCGTACCCACCGCAGATCCGGAGTTGAGCCCCGGACTTTCACGGCAGACGCGACAAACCGCCTACGAGCTCTTTACGCCCAATAATTCCGGATAACGCTTGCGCCCTACGTATTACCGCGGCTGCTGGCACGTAGTTAGCCGGCGCTTCTTCTGCAGGTACCGTCACTTTCGCTTCTTCCCTACTGAAAGAGGTTTACAACCCGAAGGCCGTCATCCCTCACGCGGCGTCGCTGCATCAGGCTTGCGCCCATTGTGCAATATTCCCCACTGCTGCCTCCCGTAGGAGTCTGGGCCGTGTCTCAGTCCCAGTGTGGCCGGTCACCCTCTCAGGCCGGCTACCCGTCGTCGCCTTGGTGAGCCATTACCTCACCAACAAGCTGATAGGCCGCGAGTCCATCCAAAACCACAAAAAGCTTTCCACCCCCCACCATGCGATGAGGAGTCATATCCGGTATTAGACCCAGTTTCCCAGGCTTATCCCAGAGTTAAGGGCAGGTTACTCACGTGTTACTCACCCGTTCGCCACTAATCCCCCCACAAGTGAGGTTCATCGTTCGACTTGCATGTGTTAAGCACGCCGCCAGCGTTCATCCTGAGCCAGGATCAAACTCTCCGTTGAAGTAAAACAAAAACGAACACCACCCAGAAACCACGGGAAAACGCGGAAACCAGGCAGCAAAATTTGAAACCAGCTGTAAAAACCAGACCACACCACAGGGGCGGCATGACCCGGCAAATTCAACCAATTCATATAAAATAAACCAGTATCAACAAACTTGGCACACTATTGAGTTCTCAAACAACAGACACACCCGACACCACCCAAACCAAACGGTCCAAGATCGCTCCGGAGCAACTTTTCAAACTTACCCGGTTTCCGGCCCTGTTGCAAATCCATCTTTCAGGATCCGCACCGGCCAAAAACACGTTCTCAACCTGATCTGCAGCACTCTAAAGAGCTACCAGAATCTGGTCTTGAATTTGGGGGTTTCGCCGCCCCCGGTAACCAGCTCTTCGCTGTCTCCCTCGCGGCGACTAGAAAAACAATACACCCACTCCGCGCCCATCGCAAATCCCCTCGGGAGGGCCCAGGAACCCCGCCGTTCCGGGCCAAAAGGCGTCATTTAGGGACAAACCCAGGCGCCGGCGTCGTGATGGCGATCTGTGGGCTGCGGCACACTGGCTGCGCCCGCCCCGAAGCTGCGGACCAGCCGGTCCAGGGGGTCTCCGTTAACGCACAGAAGGGCCGGCAACCAAACGGTTGCCGGCCCTTCTCAAGCAGCTGGAATCAGCTGTGCTGGATTACCAGGAAGACTTGGTGATGCCCGGAAGCTCACCACGGTGAGCCATGTCGCGGAAGCGAACACGGGAGATACCGAACTTCTGGAAGGTACCGCGGGGACGGCCGTCGATGATGTCGCGGTTACGCAGACGGATCGGGGACGCATTGCGGGGCAGCTTCTGCAGGCCGAGGCGTGCAGCTTCGCGTGCTTCGTCGGTGGCGTTGGCGTCGACGAGGGTCTTCTTCAGTTCGAGGCGCTTTTCAGCGTAACGCGCAACAATGACCTTGCGCTGCTCGTTGCGAGCAATCTTGGACTTCTTAGCCATGGTTTAGCGCTCCTCTCGGAATTCGACGTGCTTGCGGATGCGGGGGTCGTACTTCTTCAGAACCATGCGGTCCGGGTCGTTACGACGGTTCTTGCGCGTCACGTAGGTGTAACCCGTACCCGCGGTCGACTTGAGCTTGATGATCGGACGTACGTCCTTGTCCTTAGCCATTAGAGCTTCACTCCCCGAGCAAGGATGGAGGCGACGACGACGTCGATGCCGCGCACGTCGATGGTCTTGATGCCACGTGCAGAAACCTGCAGCGTGACGTTACGGCGCAGGGACGGAACCCAGTAGCGCTTCTTCTGGATGTTCGGATCGAACCGGCGCTTGTTGCGACGGTGCGAGTGCGAAATGCTGTGCCCAAAGCCCGGCTCGGCTCCGGTCACTTGGCAGTGTGCTGCCATGACTTCTCCTCAAGAATTGAAAGTAATGATCCGCATATCTGCTGCTGGATCATGCGTCCAAGTGCGACCCAAAGTGATCAGGGTGAACGGTTAGTCACGCAACTTGAGCCCCTAACTACCGGCTACCCTGGAGAATTTACCGGGCCACCGGAGCAATTGCGCACGCTCCGCGCACTTAGCGCCTACCAAGTCTACGAGTTCACGCAATTAAAGACCAATCCGGCCTCCGGCGGTGTATAAGGGGCGCCCCTTACTGTAGGCGTGTGAGCTCGCCGTATCTCGGCCTCAGGCCGTCGCCGGAGGACTTGCCGGTGACGCGGCGGACCACCCACGGGGCGGCAAACTCGCGCACCCAGCGCGCGTTGGCGCGGAAGGCTTCGGCCGGGCTGGGCGCCGGCACCGGCGTCATGGGAGGGACCTCGATCGAGTGATCGTGTTCCAGGACCGCCAGTACCCTCTTGGCCATGTTCGTGTGGCCAGCAGGGGACATGTGCATCCGGTCCCGGGCCCACATCCCCCAGTCGTAGTATTCCCTGAAGCGCCAGTAGTCCACCAGCAGAGCGCCGTGATCCCCCGCAATGCCGCGGACGAGCTCGTTGTAGATGGCGGTGCGGCCCCGTGTGGTGCTGAAGACCTTGGAACCCCGTGAGTCAAAGCCCGTGAACATCACGACGGTGGCACCGTTGGCACTCAACTTGCGGATGCCGGCGTCGTACTCCACCAGCAGGTCATCGATGTCGATCTTCGGGCGGAGGATGTCGTTGGCCCCGGCGTAAATGGTCACCAGTGTGGGGTTGAGTTCGACGGCGGCATCCACCTGCTCTGCCATGATCTGGCGGAGTTTCCTGCCGCGGATGGCGAGGTTGGCGTAGCCGAAGGACGGGTCGGCGGCGCCCAACTGCTCCGCCACCCGGTCCGCCCAGCCGCGAACGCCATTGGGGCGGGTGGGATCGTCATCGCCGACGCCTTCCGTGAATGAATCTCCAAGGGCTACATAGCGGGTCGAAAATTCCATAGCGTCAGTTTGTCATCTGTTGCTGGGAGCAACCAAGTGTGGGCGCGGACGTCGGTCGGGACGGGTGCCGCACTACGGCTGGTTTTCGCGCAGGATCCAGTGGTCATCATCGAGGCGGGCCACGATCTTCTCGCCGATCCGGGCGAGGTCCGCGACATCACGCGCCGTCAGGGCGTCCAGGAACTTTGTGCGGACCGCTTCCACATGCCCCGGTACGAGGGCCACCAAAGTGGCCATGCCGGCGTCGGACAAGTGGGCTGTGGTGACGCGTGCATCGCCGGGGTGCGGCCGCCGCTCCAGCCAGCCGCGCTTCTCCAGCTTGGTGACCACATGCGATAACCGGGACAGTGAAGAGCTTGTGCGGGCGGCAAGTTCACTCATGGGAAGGAATCTCCCCTCCGCCTCAGAGAGCATGGCCATCACGTTGTAGTCGAACAGGGACAGCTTGCCGGCAGTGTGCAGCTGCGTGTCCAGGGCGGCAGGAAGCATGGTGTTGATGCTCAGCAGGGCCAGCCAGGCACGGCGTTCGTCGGCATTGAGCCAGCGCGGTTCGGTCATGCGTACATTCTAGGTTCCTTGCGTGCTTGACGCTTCAAGTGACCTCGCAGCCTGCCGGTATGCTGAACTCCATGTATGTTGTGTCGCTGAGCTACAAGGTGCCCGAGGACATAGTGGACTTCCATCTGGAGGCCCACGTCGACTGGCTGAAGCGTGCTTTTGACGACGGCGTCTTTGTTGCCGCCGGACGCAAGGTGCCCCGGACCGGCGGACTGCTGCTGTCAAGGGCAGACCGTTCCACGCTGGACGCCAGCCTGGCCAAGGACCCCTTCTACGTGAACGGCGTGGCTGAGTTCGAAGTCCTGGAGTTCGCGGCCAACAGGGTTGCACCGGGCTTCGAAAACCTCTTGGACGCCTAGGACTCCGCCGGATTGGTCCGGGCCTGTTCCGCCAGCTTTTTCAGCCCGCCCTTCTTTGGCACCTTGACCGGTTGGGGCCAGCGCGGGCTGAGGGCATCTCCCAAGGTGGTGCCCCTGATCTTGCGGCCGAACAGTGGCAGGACCCAGTCGTGGACCCAGCGCCGTTGCCGCCTTTCCCATTCCCGCAGGCTCAGCCGCGCCGGCGGCTCCCATTCCTTCGGGACGAACTTGTGCGGTACACCGAGTTGATCCAGCACCTGCCCGGCAAGGTACTTGTGGCCAGCTTTGGACATGTGCAGGCGGTCAGAATCCCACATCCGCCGGTCATGGAATGCTTCCAGGCACCAGTAGTCCACCAGCACGGCACCGTACTTCGCCGCAATATCACGCACTCGCTGGTTGTAGCTGGTGTTGCGCTTCTTCAACGGCTCCAGGACGGCGGAAACTTTGACATCGAAGCCCGTGAACAGGACAACAGTTGCTCCGGATCCGGCGAGCCTGGCCACCAGGTTTTCGTAGTCGGCCATCAGGGCGGCCATGTCTGTGCCGAGGTCCAGGATGTCGTTCCCGCCGGCGTACAGGGTGACGAGCGTGGGCTTCATTGCCAGCGCAGGTTCCAGCTGTTCGTTGATGACATGCCGCAGCCGCTTGCTCCGGATGGCCAGGTTGGCGTATCTCCAGCCGGGGTCGGCCTTGGCCAGCTTTTCCGCCACCCGGTCTGCCCAGCCCCGGACTCCGTTGGGCAGCCGTTCATCGCGGTCCCCCACACCCTCGGTAAACGAATCCCCCAAAGCAACGAATACCCGCCGGCCCTCACGGTCCGAAAGTAAAGGATTAGAACCCATCCACTGAACATAACCGCCCAAAGAAACGCCAAGGTAAACGGACAGCAACAGGATGTGCAGAAGGGTTGAGATCCAGAAACAGAGTGCGAGGGAGCGTGTGCGAACCATGGCCGGGTGCACGGTGTGTCCATTACGCCGCCGCCGCTGGCTTGAGCCGAATCCCCGCCCAAGTTGCGCCGGCTTGGCTGGGTTCCAGATAGTGGCAGCACATGGCTGGCCGCAGGCAACAGCTTCAGGCGAAGTCCACGAATCGGGCCAGATCGGGCTGATCATCAGCAGCTGCTCAGCCCTTGTCACATTTTTGCGGCCGAAGGTCACGATCAGGTAACGTTGGCGGCTGGCCCCAAAGCAGGGCCCCGGAGGCCGAACACTGAGCCCCGGCGCGCCCCTTCGGCGCCTGCTAGCTCCGGCCCTGCCAAGGGGCCGAAGGATGCTTTGCGCACTCGTCATCGTCTTAGGTGCACCAGTCGTTTCCCAGCCCTACGCCCGGAGGTATCTTGTTCAAGAAAATAGCCATCGTAATGACCATGGGTGCTTTGTCCCTGACAGGATGCAGCCTAGCCCCTGCGACCAATGGGGCATCTGCCCCATCCTCGACTGGCCGCGCGTCCGCACCTGCCACCCCAGCCCCAACCACCGCAGCCACCGTGTCTTCAGCCGCCGCATCGCCCGCGCCCACGGCTTCGGGCAGCGGCCCGGCCCCCGCCGCGGAGGCGGCAACCCCGCCGAAACCCGTCACCCCGCCCCCGGCGCCCGCGCCCGCGCCTGCCGCGGCCCCGGCCCCGGCGCTGCCCGCAGCGGGCCAGGCTCTCGCCACGACGGGTGACGGTGCGCAGGCAGCTACCGCCTTCGGTTGGGGCCCGGTCCTGACGGGCGACGAATTCTCCAACACCGGCGCACCGGACCGGACAAAATGGAGTGTCTACAATAGTGCAGGGCATGCAGGCAAAGGCGTACGCAGCCCCCAGGCTTGGTCGGTTGCCAACGGCGTGGCCACCGTCAGAGGAGACGCAGCCGGCACCACGGGCGGCATGTCGGCAAAGTTCGCGCAACAAAAGTATGGTCGCTGGGAAACGCGCATGAGAACCGATGCACGGGACCCGAAATACCACCCGGTCCTGATCCTCAATAACAACGCTGCCCCGAACTGTGCCGAGATCGACTATGCCGAGGGCAGCAAAGACGCCGCCTTCATGAGGTTCTTCCTGCACTACGCCTGTGATGGAGCGGATTTCCAGACCACAGCGGCTACGCGCCTCGATAGCACACAGTGGCACAACTACGCGGTGGAGTGGACCCCGGCCGCCATCACCGGATACGTCGACGGAGTGAAGACCTTCACCGACACGAACCCGGCGCACCAGCCCTCGGTGGCCATGAAACAGACATTGCAGCTGGATTGGTTCCCGGACGGCTCCGCCACCAAGCCCTCGCAGATGCAGGTCGATTGGGTCCGCGTCTACGGATAAGACAGCCCTTTCCGGCTGAGGGCCCGCCCGCGGAACGGTTGGAATAGCCGCGGGCCGACTCGCGGAGTGCCGCAAGACTCTGAGCGGCAACGAACTGAATGAGAAAGACCCACTCGCACCCTGGCGAGTTCCAGCGGTCGACTCTTCTATGTCTGTCAAGCCGCGTCATCGCTATTGCCGCCGCGCTGAGCGTGCGGTAGATGCGGCGGGCCAGGTAGCGTTTGATGCAACGACGAATTTCCTTGTCCGTACGACCCTCGGCGCGGCGCTTCTCCACGTACCCGCGGGTATCGCCATCATGGGCCATCCTGACGACCGCGACCATGTGCAAGGCACTGTTCAGGGACCGGTCACCGCCCCGGTTCAACCGGTGCCGGACAGTGTTCCCGGAGGACGCGGGGATCGGATTTACCCCGGCCAGGGAGGCAAATGCTGCCTCGTTACGGACCCTGCCCTCGTGCGACCACGCGGCGAGACACTTCGCGGCGCTGATCGCTCTGAACCCCGTTTCCTCCAGTAACGGTGAGGCCTCGCTGACCTTCACCAGCTCGTCCAGCTGGTTCTCGTTGACCGTGAGTTGCTCATCCAGCGCCAGGACGTGTTTGGCCAGCCGCACGGCCTCAGCACGGGCAATGGACAAGGAAAGCTCTTCCTCGCGGGAACGCCACTTTGAGACCTCGGTGATCTGGGCGCCTGTGAGCTTCTGGCGGGCATCGATGCCCAGGTCGTTGCCGCGCACCAGTGCGTTGAGCGCGTTGACCGACCGGGTCCGGTCCTTGCTCATGGATCCCCGCGCCGTGACCAGGATCCGCACGCCCTGGCGGACCCCGTCATGAAGGCGTGGTCGGCGCAGCTTGTCCACCGGCAGGGGCAGAACGGCCATGGCGATCCGATGGGCGTCCAGGGCATCGGACTTGCCCACGCCGAGGCGCTTCTTGGCATCCATGCCCGGCGCCTCGGCGACTGGGAATCCGTGGGTGGCCACGGTGCCGGCGAGGATCGCGCCGTAGGATGCGGCTCCTTCGATGACCCAGAGGGTGTCTGCGTCGGCGTTGGTGCGGCGTGCGACCCATTTGATGGCCCGGTTGATCCCGGCTGCGGTGGTGGGGAATGACCGCGTATCCAATAGTGCGCCGTTGGTGGCGTCGAGGATGGCGTAGACATGGTTTCGGGCGTGCGTGTCGACGCCCACGACAAAGGGATGGGCATGCGCGACGATAGACATGGCGGTCATTCCTACCTTCCTCTTCACGGATATGGTCATGGCCGTCACCGGCCGTCACCAGTCCGGGTAGAGGTCACCAAAGGAACAGCACTGTGATGGGTCACGCCCCGCAAGGGGTGGACAATCTTCTGATCAAGCTACCGAGGTGGGCCGGACAGGTACCGGCCGGACCACCCCGATGGACGGACAAGTCGATCGAATGACACCTGGGGGTCAGTCGCAACATGAGTCACGTCCACGGGATGGAACGGCCGGATATCTATCCGGCCAGCCAGTCCCAGACCAGCTACAACCAATACTCACAGTTGCAACACCCTGACTTTCGGGAGTTGCAACGACCGCGGTTCGTTAACGTGATGATTCATCAGGAAGCGCCTAGACCTCGGCCTTGCCCTGACGCCAGTACCCCATGAACGCAACCTGCTTCCGGTCGATCCCCACATCCCGCACCAGGTACCGCCGCATGTCCTTGATGACGGCTGCTTCACCGGCGATCCAGGCGTAGAAAGGCATGGCGCCTGCCGGCATGTCCGGGTTCTTGGTGGCACCGATCGCCGCGGTGTCCATTCGCGCAGGGGTCTCCCAGAGGATGTCCACATCCACGTTGACGTCCTCCGGCTCGGGGCCTGCGCCGCCGTCGGAGGCTTTGATCGCCACCCAGCCCGGCACCGGAACGGCCAGGCGGACGGCTTCTTGGAGCATCTCACCGTGCGGGCGGGAGCGGCCGATGGCCGCGCCGCGGGCAAGCCAGGTGATCTCGACGTCGGCGCGCGTCTTGAGATCCAGGAAGTCACCCGCCTCCGGCACCTCAAGGAATGCGTGGCCGGTCATGTACGCGGGCAGGCTCTCGAGGATGGCGGAGATCGCGGGGATGGCAGTTTCGTCGCCGGCAAGGAGGACACGCTGGGCCATTCCCGGCCGCCATTCGATGCCGGAGTAGATCTCCGCGGTAACGCAGTGTGCGGCCCGGTTGTTGGGTCCGATGATGTTGATGGCATCCCCCGGCTTGGCGTTGAGGGCCCAGTTAGCGGCCGGGCCGCCGTTGCCGTCCGAGTCAAAGTGCATCACGAAGTCCACGTCGATCTCCGGGTACACCGAATCGAGCCGGGACCGGCGCACAGTGTAGGTGCGCATGGAGCCGCGGACTGCCGGGTCCATGGCCAGCCACTCCCGGTACCAGCCCGACTGGGACATTTCGAAGACCGGGAGCGGAAGTGGGGTGCCGTCCTCGGCCAGGGACGGGATCATGAGTTTGATCCGCAGGTCCATGGTGTCCCCGTGGACGCCGAAGTCACGCAGTGAATAGCCGCCGAACGTGATCCGGCGGAAGTTGGAGCTCAGCTCCTGTACGGAGGAAACGGTGACCTCGAACGCCAGGGTCATGGGCTCGGTGGAGGCAATATCGCGGGTCTTCATGAAATGAGCTCCAGTTCGTTGACGGCGGCGTTGACGGCGGCGTGGTGACGGCCGATGGGGATGATCAGGGGCGTGCCCGAAACGGGATCCGGAATCACCCGGGACTCCAGTCCGAAGACCTCCCGAACCAGCTCCTCGGTAACAACGTCCCCCGGCGCGCCCAGTGCCACCACCGCGCCGCCCTTCATGGCGATGACGTGGTCCGCGTACCGTGCAGCCAGGTTCAGGTCATGCAGGACGATAGCCACGGTGGTGCCGCGCGTACGGTTCAGGTCTGTGACCAGGTCCAGGACCTCAACCTGGTGGGCCAGGTCAAGGTAGGTGGTGGGTTCATCCAGCAGCAGGATGTCGGTCTCCTGGGCGAGCGCCATAGCAATCCAGACGCGCTGGCGCTGTCCGCCGGACAGCTCGTCAACGTTCCGGCCGGCGAGTTCCAGGGTTTCCGTGGCTTCCAGCGCACGCTGCATCGCGGCGTCGTCCTTCTCGGACCAGCTGCGGAAGAAGCCTTGGTGCGGGTACCGCCCGCGGCCCACGAGGTCCCGGACGGTTATGCCGTCCGGGGCCGTGGGGTGCTGCGGGAGGAGGCCCAGGGTGCGGGCAAGTTCGCGGGCAGGGCGGGCATGGATGTCTTTGCCGTCCAGCGTCACAGCTCCCGCGGCGGGTTTGAGAAGCCTGGACAGGCCTCGGAGCAGCGTGGACTTTCCGCACGCGTTGGCGCCAACGATCATGGTCACCTTGCCCTCGGGAATCTCCGCCGTGAGGCCATCGACTACACAGCGCTGATCGTATTTCAGCGTGAGGTCCCGGGCGTTGAGAACTGCCATGTCAGGCATCCTTTCGGTTGGCGGTGACCAGGAGCCACAGCAGGAACGGGGCACCGAGGGCGCCGGTGATCACACCGACAGGCAGCGCCGTGCCGTCCAGCAGCAGGGGGGCGAGGTTGGCCGCGAAGTAGTCCGCCGCCAGGACAATAACGGCACCAACAAGGGCCGACGCCGGAAGGCTGGCCTTCCGGGTGAAGCGGCGGGCGATGGGGCCGGCCAGGAAGGCGACGAACGAGACCGGCCCGGCGGCCGCCGTCGCCACTGCGGCGAGTGCGACGGCGGTGACCACCACCGCGAGGCGGGTGAACCCGACGCGGATGCCCAAGCCGGCAGCGGCATCGTCGCCGAGTTCGAGGATGCGGAGCGGCCCGGCCAGGGTCACGACGGCCGGGATGAGGATCAGCAGCGCGAGGGCCAGCATTCCGGCACGATCCCAGCTCGCGGAGTTAAGTGAGCCGTTGAGCCAGACCAGTGCGTCAGCGGCTGTGCGGATGTCAGCGCGGGTCATGAGGAAGCTGACTACGGCGTGGAGTGCGGCGGCGATGCCCACTCCGGCCAGGATCAGGCGGTTCCCCGCTGCGTTGCCCGTGTTCCCGCCGCCGGATCCCAGGGACCGGCCGCGGGAGACGGCGTAGATAAGGGCGGCGACGCCGAGTGCGCCGCCCAAGGCTGCCCCGGACACCGCCGCGCCGGACGCTCCGAAAATCACAATGGCTGTGACCGCTGCTGCACTGGCACCGTAGCTGATGCCGATAACGTCGGGGCTGGCCAACGGGTTGCGGAGCATGGTCTGGAACAGTCCGCCGGCCAGGCCGAATGCCACGCCGATCATGGTGCCGATGACAGCCCTGGGCAGCTTGTTCTCCATCACAATGAAGCTGGCGCCGGGGATTTTCTCGCCCCCGGTGAGGTGGGCGATGAGGATCTTGAAGAAGTCCGGGACTGTCACCGTATAGCTGCCGAGCAGGACGTAGGCGGCAAAAAGGGCCAGGACGCCGAGGGCCAGGACGCCGAGGGCCAGGACGGCGGTGCGGTTCAGTATGGTCCGGCCCAGGAGGTTGGCGCGAACAGGCAGGTAATGCCCTGTTTTTGGAGTGTTGAGGGCATTATCTGCCTGTTCGCGCGGGCTGGTGGCAACGGCATGGTTGGTCCCGGTCTTAATACTCACAGCCCTGCCCCCTTGCCACGCCGGATCAGCCAGACGAACACCGGCGCACCCACCAGGGCGGTCATGATGCCTGCGGGGACCTCGCCGGGCAGCAGGACTACCCTGCCGATGATGTCCGCGCCCAGCAGCAAAGCCGGGGCCAGGACCAGCGAGAAGGGCAGGATCCAGCGGTAGTCGGGGCCGGTGAGGGAACGGACGGCATGCGGAATGACCAGGCCGACAAAGCCGATGGGTCCGGCCAGCGCCGTAGCGGAGCCGCACAGCAGCACAATTCCCAGCGCGGTGATTCCGCGGGCCAGACCCACACGCTGACCGAGGCCCCGTGCGATGTCGTCGCCCAGGGCAAGGCCGTTGAGGATGCGCCCGCTCAAAAGCACAATGACAGCACCCACGGCCAGGAAAGGCAGGCCGGGCAGAACCACTGACCAGTCCCGGCCTGCGATCCCGCCCACCTGCCAGAACCGGAAGCGGTCCAGGGTGTCCTGGCTGGAGACCAGGATGACATTCATCAGCGAGTAGAGGCCGGCACTCAGCGCGGCGCCCGCGAGGGCGAGCTTAACCGGTGTCGCACGTTCCCTGCCCAGGGAGGCAACGAGGTAAACCACGACGGCGGCCGCTGCGGCGCCAATGAAGGCGAACCAGATGTAGCCGGTGAGGGAGGTGACGCCGAAAACGTAGATTCCGGTGACCACGGCCAGGGCCGCTCCGGCGTTGACGCCCATGATGCCCGGGTCTGCCAGCGGGTTGCGCGCCACGCCCTGCATGGCCGCGCCGGCGAGGCCAAGGGCTGCGCCGGCGAGCAGTCCCAGGACCGTGCGGGGGATCCGTGCGTGGACCACCGCGTGGTCGCCGCTGGAGGGTTCGAACTGCATCAGGGCCTGCCACACGGTGCCCAGGGAAAGACCCCGTGCACCGACGGCCAGTGATGCGGCGGCGAGTAGAGCAAGTACGACGACGGCGGCCAGGAACCAGGCGGCCTGTCTGGTTCCGGCTTTCCCCCCGCCGCGAACTGGCAGATAATTCCCTGTTTTTGCGGTTTTGGGGGCATTATCTGCCAGTTCGCGCGCGATGGCGGGCGCCGTCGTCGTACGTTGCATTGGTGGTGCTTACTTCACTGCATCCGCTGCAGTGGCCAGCTGCGGCAGGAACGTGTCCAGGGACCACGGCAGGCTCAGCGGCGAGGAAGCGGAGATGGACAGGGTGAGGGTGTTGTCCGAGTCGGCGACCAGGGTGCCGTTCTTGATGGCCGGGATCTGGCCAAGCAGGGGGTCGGACTTAATGGAGTCTTTCGTGGCAGCGTCCGGAACCCACGTGACGAAAATGTCGGACTCGAGTTCGTTGGCCTTCTCCGCGGACCACGGAAGGTAGAACGCTTCGGAACCCTTGGAGTTCTCCTCCACGACCGGCGCCAGCTTCATGCCGATTTCGGAGAGGAAACGGGGGCGGTTGTCGTTCGCCGTGTAGACGTTGACACCGTCAGCAGAGGCGGGCTCCAGGTTGCCGTAGATGAAGCTCTTGCCGGCGATCTGCGGGTACTTGGAGGCCTTGTCCTTGATGGTCGCCTCGGTGTCCGAGATCAGCTTGGTGGCCTCGGCGTCCTTGCCCAGAGCCTTGCCGATGATGGAGGTGGAATCCTGCCAGGACGTTCCGTAGGCCACCTCGGGGTGGGCCACCACGGGCGCGATCTCGCTGAGCTTCTTGTAATCCTCTTCGGTCAGGCCGGAGTAGGCGGCCAGGATGACGTCGGGGGCCAGTTTGGCGATTTCCGTGGAGTTGATGCCGTCTGCTTCGGAGTACTGGACGGGAGCCTTAGCCGAGCCGAAGCCTGCACCCAGCTTCTCCAGGGCAGCATCCTTCCAAGGTGTGGAGCCCTTCTCGTTGCCGCCCCACTCGTTCTTGGGGACGCCTACGGGAACGACACCCAGGGCAATGGCAACGTCGTCATTGACCCAGGAGACGGTGGCCACGCGCTTGGGCTGTTCCTTGATGGTGGTCTCCCCGAAGACGTGCTTGATGGTGACAGGGAACTGCGAGCTGCTGGAGCTGGGGGCGCTGGCATCCGTAGCGGAGGATGCGGGTCCGGTGGAGCAGGCGGACAACGTGAGCGCCGCGGCGGCCAGAACGGCTGTGGCCTTGCCGGCTGACTTGAACAGCGTGCGGCGTGTGGCACTCGGGCCGGAGAAGAGGGGGGAAGTCACGGAACTCCTTAGGTGAATGATGCGAACCCAAGTAAGGCTAGCCTACCCTTTTGTGCATTACGCAAGGTTTGCGTAACTTAATTGCCCTAGGTGACAAAGGACACACTCTCGCGGGCTGATGGACAGGCTAATTTGCTTTTGGCAAGATGAGGTGGCCGGGTTACAAGCCGGCTGAACATCGATGGAACGAGGGCAATGAGCATGCAGGGGACCTCCCAGGTCGTCGCTGCCATGGTGAGCGGGGTGGCCGTTCTGGCCTGCCTTGCGCCGGCTAATACATCAGCGTCCACGCTCGACGGCGGTCGTCCCTAGCTTTTCCCGGGCCGCCTCGAACGCAATGCGCACAGGGTTTCCTTGCTGTGCGCGGAACCGCTGACACTCATTGCCGTCCCCGATACAGGGGAACCAGACTCCTTCGAGAAAGTTCAGCCATGCAGCAAATCACGCCGCAACAAATCCGCTCCTCTTTCATTAACGCCAGCCGCTCGGAAGCCACCAAACTCAACCTGCCCAAGGAATTCGACGCCCTTGAATGGGACAGCCTGGACTTCCTGGGCTGGCGGGACCACAAGATGCCCCTCCGCGGCTACCTGGTGGTCCCCGGACCCACGGGCTTGACCGGGATTATGCTCCGCGCCCCTGAGGGCGGCGCCAAGAAAAACCGTTCCGTGCTGTGCGAGCTGTGCCGGGACGTTTTCTCCAAGGAAGACGTAGTCCTGTGGGTGGCCAAGCGTGCCGGCCAGTCCGGGCGTGACGGCAACACAGTGGGTACGTTGATTTGTGCCGATTTCCTGTGCTCCGGCAACGTCCGCAAGGAACCGCCGGCCAACGAGATCAACCCGGACCCGGCCGCCGTCGTGCTCCGGCAGATTGACGGGCTGCAGGCCCGGACTGCGCAATTCCTGGGCCGGGTCCAGGCCTTCTGACCTCTCCCGTCACGACGCTCCCTCACATTGAACTGGTGAGGGAGCGTCGGGAGAAAACGCACCAAAAGTGAACTGCTCCCCGGAAGTTGGACTGAGAAATTCAGTTTCGATTTCCGGGGAGCAGTTTTATGCGTGCATGTAGTTCATTGTCTGAGGCGCAGCGTGAGGCGGCTGTAGCGTTGTTTGAGAGGGGCATCGGGTATCGGGCGGCGGCCCGATTGCTGGATGAGCCTTGGGTGCCGGTCAGGGCACTGTATGGGCGATGGAGGATTCATGGGCAGGGAGTGCTGGTGAGCAGGCCGGCGAAGTCATACTCTTTCGAGTTCAAGCTGGCCTTGGTGGAGCGGTTCCTCGCGGGCGAGCCCGGCCCGGATCTGGCAGTGGAGGCTGGTTTGGCGTCCCGTGAGCTGCTGCAAAAGTGGGTCCGGGCGTATCGTCTGGAGGGTGAGGACGGGTTGCGGCCAAAGCCCAAAGGCAGACCGCGGAAACCTGATTCCCCGCCGCCTGCGGAACTGCCGGAGCTTGAGCGGTTGCGGCGGGAGAACGAGCGGCTGCGCGCCCAGGTGGCGTACCTGGGAAAACTGCGGGCCTTGAGGGAACAGGGACGACGGTAAAGGTTCAAGCCGTCGTTTCCCTCAAGGCTGACTATCCGCTTGCTGTCCTGCTGGACGTCGCCGGGCTGGCCAGATCCACGTTCTTCTATCACCAGCCCCGGCTCCAGGCGCCCGACCCGAAAGAGAAGCTCAAAGCGGCGGTCACGGAGATCTTCGAAACGAACCATCGCCGGTACGGGCACCGGCGGGTCCAAACGGAGCTGTTCAAGCAAGGGTGGACGGTCGTGAAGAAGACCGTGCTGAAGCTGATGCAGGCACTCGGGTTGGCCTGCAAGGTCCGGCGCAGGAAGCGCTACAACTCCTACCAGGGCGAACAGGGCGCGGTAGCGCCCAACGTGCTGAACCGAGAATTCGAGGCTGATGCACCGAACCAGAAGTGGGTAACCGATGTGACGGAGTTCAACGTCGGCGACCGGAAGCTCTACCTCTCACCGGTCATGGACCTCTTCGACCGGCAGATCATTTCTTACTCACTGGGCTTATCCCCGAACCTCGCGCTCACCAACGATTCCCTGCGTGAGGCCCTGACCTCTCTGAAGCCCGGTCAGCAGCCGCTGGTGCACTCGGACCAAGGTTTCCAGTACCGCCATGCCTCCTGGCGCACCCTGATCGAGGGCGCCGGCGCGGTCCAATCAATGTCCCGCAAGGGCAACTGCTACGACAACGCCGTCATGGAGAACTTCTTCGGCCACCTCAAGGAAGAACTCTTCCACCACGTCCGATTCCTCAACACCGACGCACTGGCACCTGCAATAGAGGAATACATCCACTGGTACAACACCAAAAGGATCTCAACAAAGCTCGAGGGCCTGAGCCCGGTGCAATACCGCGCCCAAGCCCTCGCAGCTTAGGAGGGACTGTCCGATAAACGGTGTGTGGGTCCGGCCGGTTTTCATTAGTGAGTGGTTCTTTCGAACCGACCGGCGAAGGTAATCGCGAACGCGTTCAGCGCAGGCTTCCACCTCATTACCCAGCGTGCCCGGCCGCCGCCGGTTGGATCAAGAGATCTGGTGACCAGATACAGGCATTTCAGGGCCGCGGCCTCGTTCGGAAAGTGCCCGCGGGCCCTCACAGCCCTTCTGTAGCGGGCGTTGATCGACTCGATCGCGTTCGTTGTGCAGATCACCCGGCGGATCTCCACGTCGTACTCCAGGAATGGCACGAACTCAGCCCAGGAGGACTCCCAGAGCCGCACGATTGCCGGATATCGCTGGCCCCATTCGGCCGTGAACTCGGCGAACCGGTCCTTCGCCGCCTGCTCTGACGGGGCCGTGTAGACGGGCTTGAGCGCCTTGACGATGCCGTCGCGGTGCTGGCGTCCGGCGTAGCGGAAGCTGTTGCGTATCAGGTGCACGACGCACTGCTGCACCACCGTTCGCTCCCACGTGGTCGTGATCGCCTCCGGCAGGCCTTTGAGCCCGTCACAGACGGCGATCAACACATCTTCAACGCCCCGGTTCTTCAGCTCGGAGAAGACCTGCAGCCAGAACCGTGCACCCTCGCCGCCGTCGCCTGCCCAGATGCCCAGGATCTCCCGCTCACCACTTGTGGTGACCCCCATGACGACATAGAACGGGGTGTTGCGCACCTGCCCGTCACGGACCTTGACCACGACCGCGTCAACGAAGAGCACCGGGTAGATCGGATCCAAAGGCCGGGCCGACCATTGGGCCAGTTCCCCGGCGACCTTCTCCGTGATGCGGCTGATGGTGTCTTTGGAGACCTTGGCCCCGTAGACCTCTTCGAAGTGCGCGGCGATTTCCCCCGTGGTCAGCCCCCGGGCGGACAGCGAGAGCACGATCTGGTCGATTCCGTCCAGACGCCGTTTCCGTTTGGGCACGATCACCGGCTCGAACGAGCCGTCCCGATCCCGGGGCACCTCGATCTCGACCGGGCCGATCTCGGTCAGCACGGTCTTTGACCTGGTGCCGTTGCGCATGTTGGCTGCGATCGGTCTCTGGCCATGCTCGTGCCCGAGGTGCTCGGTCAGCTCCGCTTCCAGCGCGGTCTCCAGCACATTCCTCGTGAGCTGGTTCAGCAGCCCACCCGGGCCTACCAGGCTCACACCCTGTTCCTTGGCCTGCGCGAGCAACCGCTCCGCAAGCTCCTTCTGATCGATGATCTCTCCCGTCACAGGATCGATCATCACCCCTGTCATCTCGGTCGTGGAATCTGACACGGCCATCTCCTTTCGGATCAGGCCGGACCCCACACACCGTTATTCAGACAGTCCCGCTTAGGATCCTATTTGGCCGGTCCAACTTTTGGGGACCAGTTCAAAGTGCGAGAGCGTTCGCGTTTAAGCCACAGGAAGTGAGAGAGGGTTGGGGAAAAAGCGGCAGGACGTGAGAGAGCGTCGGGGAAAAAGCGACAGGATCTGAGAGAGCGTCGGGAAAAAGCGACAGGATCTGCGAGAGCGTCGGGGAAAAAGCGACAGGATCTGAGAGAGCGTCGGGGAAAAAGCGACAGGATCTGAGAGAGCGTCCCGGAGGGGAGGGTTACCGGAGGACGATGTCCACGGGGTTCGCCTCGGACCGCCACGCCCCTTCGCTTCCCGGCGCACGCCTGATCACCGGTGCGGTCAGCACGCCCGAGCGGTTGGTGCGCTTGTCCCGCAGGATCTCGGTGACCGAACCCAGGTGCCGGGACAGATCGATCACGTTCTCCGGTGCGGCCAGGAGCAGTTGGAATCCGAACTCGTGCAGCGCCTTGATTCCGGCGCCGGCAAACTCCTCGGAGGCCAAGACAAACGCCTCGTCCATCATCACGGTGCCGTAGGTGGTGAAGCCCTGTTCTGCGATCCCCAGCTGGTAGCTCAGCGCAGCAGCCATAATGAACGCCGTGAAGCGCTGCCGCTCGCCGCCGGACATTGAACCGGTGTCCGCGTGCATGTAGACGTCAGTCTTCTTGCCACCTCTTTTGCCAGAAGCGGCTCCTTGGACTTCGCGGTGTTCCTTGCACTGGATGAACAGGTGCCCGCGGACGTCCAGCACTTCAGCACGCCAGCGACGGTCCTCCGGAGTCTGCGAGCCCAGGCGCTTCACCAGGGTCTCCAGGGTCTGGTAGCGGGCGGTGAGCTCAGCGTCGTCGCCTCGTTCAGTACCGGCGGTTTCAGCCTTGCCGTGCCGCGTGTGGCGGGCCTTCAGCGCATTCTGGATGGCGTCCTTGAACTGCTTGGCCGTGGCCGGCAGGGTCTGCTTGATGTCCAGCTCCAGGAAGCTGCCCTCATGGAAATTGACCTGCGACAGGATGCCGTTGAGCGGCAGGATGCGGCTGGTGATGGACCGCCGCTCCTCGTCCAGCAGATGCAGCAGCGTGCTGAAGGATTCATGCGTGCGCTGGTTGAAGAACTGCCGGAACTCGGCCTCCTGCGCCGGCAGGCCGTCGCTGACAATGGCGTGGTACCGGGACTCGAACTCGCCCGCGGCGCCGATGGAGGTGCCGTGGTCGGCGGAGATGGCGGTACCCCACTCGCGCACAAAGCCTTCGAAAATGCGCGTCAGCCGCTCCGAAGTGGCCTGTCCGCGCGATTCTGCGGCATAAAGCTCGCCAAGGAGGGCCGTCCGCACGCGGTTGGCCAGGTTGTCCAGCTCATGCATCTCGGTGACGTCGCCGAACTCCGTAAAGTACGGTTCCAGCGCGGTGACGGTGGCGTCCGACGGCGGCGCCTCGTTCAGGCGCGCCCGCGCGGCTTCCAGCAGCGAATCGGCAGTGCTCAGCTGGCGGTCCAGTGCCTTGTATTCGCTCTGCAACACTGCCGCAGCCTCGGTGCTGGACTGGTGTTTCTGCCGCGTCGCCTCGATGTTGGCACGCAGCGGCTCCAGGTCAGCCTGCGCCGCCAGGGCGTCCTTGAGCCGCTGTTCGATCCTGGCGAGTTCGTCTGTCCCGGCCGCCGCTGACACCTGCTCCCAGGGCCGGTGGTCCTCGGCGATGAGCCGCAGCGCCTCGAGCTGCCGGCTCATGCCCTGGTGCGACTCCTCGCGGCTCTGCGCCAGCTCCGCTGCCTTGGCCAGTTCCTGTTGCAGGTCCTCCACCTGGGCGCCAACGAGCTCCAGCTTGGAGGCGTTGTCGAATCCGAGCACGTAATCCTGCCGGCTGGTGAAACGGTCGTCCTTTTCCACGGTGTGGCGGTTTCGCTTGACCACACCGCCCAGGCTCAGGCCCTTGTCCAGGGTGGCCAGCTGGTCAGGGTTTTCGACGCACGAGTAGGCGAAATCGAGGGCAATCCGCTCACGGATCCACTCCCCGGCCTCCGCCGCTCCACCGCTGGTGAGGATGTCCAGCTTGGTGAGCAGGTCGCCGTCGCGCACGTCCTCCACAGCCAGGGCGCCGCCTGCGAGCGGCTTGGACACATCCACTGCCCGCAGGGCGCCGCGGACCTTATGGTCGTTAAGGTAGCGGGTCACGGTAGCGAAATGTTCGCCCGGGACAAGCAGGGTAGTGGCGAGGTTCCGGAGCGCCCGCTCCGCGGCCGGCCGCCACTGCTCCTCCCCCTCAGCGAGATCGATCAGCTCGCCCCCGAAGGGCATCTGGTCCTCGGGGACGCCGGTTGCCGCGGCGATCGCCGCACGGTTTTCAATGCTCGACGGCGGCAGCAGGGACTTGCGCGTCTTCAGGGACACAAGCTCCTGCTGGGCGGCCGCCAGCTCGCGTTTTTTGGTGGCATGACCATCAAAGGCTTCAAAGCGGAGTTCCTGAAGAGCCTGGGAATCGTCCTTCAGCTCGGCGGACCGGGCTGCTGCCTGATCGTGCGCCTGCTCCCAGCCCTCAGCGGTCCACTCAAGCTGCAAACCGGCATCGGCCAGGGCCTTGCGGGCTGCTTCCTCCACCTGCTGCCGCAACCTCAGGCCAACCCGGGCGTTCTCCAAAGACTGCTCGATCGCGGAGATCGCGTTGCCGCCCTGGTTGTTGTAGTCGGTCTCCAACTGGCGCAGTTCCTTGGCCAGGCCATCACGCACGGCGCGCTCGGCGCCCAGCTCCTTGGCCTTCGCCTGGGCCAGCTCCTTAAAGCGCGCCAAAGTCTTCTCATGAACCGTGACCGCGAGTTGTTGCTTATAGGACTCGAACTCCTCGCCGGCAAGGTCCCGGAGGCGGTTCGCATCCAGCAGCGACTGCGCGTACTCCTTGTTCAGGCCCGGGACCGGCGCCAACTGGTCACGCTGCTGCCGAACATCCTCCAGGCGCTGCCGGATGGACATAAGGTTGCTGAATTCCTCCACCACATCGTCCGCAGCGGTGAGGGTGGCCGGGGCATCCAGGACCTGGTCACGGAAGAAGGTGTTGACGCTGCCGCCCAGGCCCTTGCCGGCCTGGATAACACGCAGGAGCGGCAGGGCCTGGTCCGAGCTGATGCCCAGGAGCCGGCGGAACCGCTCCGCAAAGGCCTTATGGACGTCGAAGATCTGGGCGTCCGGGAAGATCGTCTCAAGCGCGGCCTTGGTGAAGCGTTTCTCCGCAATGTCCTCGATGGCGGGCAGGTCCAGCGGCTTGCCGTCGATCAGGTAAAAACGTCCAACGCTGGACTCTGTACCGTTCTTGGGCAGGTCGAACAGCGCTGAAACGGTGACCCGGGTGCCGGCCGCGTTATCGAACGTGAGGGCGATGGCGGACCACGTGGCACCCGGGCGCTGGAACGCACTGGCTGAGCCTTCGCCCACCGCCTTGTCACCCACCTTGCCGCGCATGTAGGTGAAGGTGGTCCTCTTGTCCTCCACAGCACCACCGGCACGCTGGGCTGCGGCCTCGTTGGAGCGCGGCCGGGCGTCGAAGACCCTTAACATGGCATCAAACAGCGTGGATTTGCCCACGCCCGAGTTGCCCGTCAGCAGCGTCCCGTTGCGGTCCACGTGCATCGTGTGGGCGCCATGGAACGTGCCCCAGTTGACCACCTGCACCAGGGCAAGGCGCATCTGGCCGGGGTTGGTGAGCTCGCCCATCGGCAGCATGGTTGCGATGCTCACTTGGCTTCCTCCGAGGTCGTGGTTGGGTACGACGACGGTGCTGCCGCCCCCGCCCCTCCGCCACCGTCGTCGTCGTTGTTCGCGTCACCTTCGGCGTCGTCCGGTTCTTCCTCTGTAGGAGTGTCGCCGTCGAGCTCAATCAGCGCTTCCGTTCCTGTGGGGTCTGTGGTGGCCGCTACCAGGGCGTCTATTTGGGCCGGGATGTCGCCGATGTTTTCGAAGGGGAGGGCCAGGGGCAGGGCGTTGGAGATGGTGTAGACGTCCTCCAGGCCGGTGGTGAGCAGGAGCCGGCGGGCCAGGAGCTTGGTGATGGCGCGGTTAACCACGTCTGAATCCCTTAACGCGTCCTGCTGGCCGGCGGGCTGGTAGTGCGCCACGAGGTCGGCAATTTCCTCGCGGGTGATGGTGGGATCGGTCTGGGCGGTGACGTGGCGGTCCAGCAGCAGGCGCAAGCGGAGCAGGACGATGGTCTCCACCCGGCTCAGCGCACGCTGTTGGCGGAGGATGCTGGAACGGGTGCTGCCGCCGATGGCCTCCGGGTCAACCGGGCGCAGGACCGCGATCTTACGCTCATGGTCGAGTTGCAGGGTGAGGAAGAGCTCTGAGAGTCGGCTGCGCAGGATCAGCTGATTGTCCAGCAGCGTCGTCCACAGTTTTTCGTCCCGGCCGCCGTCGATGTACGGCCCCTTAAGCAGCTTCACCAGGGCCTGGCGCACCTTCATGGACAGCACGCCCGTGTCGCCCGGGAACAGCGCGGCGCCGTCCACAAACGTGTCGCGGGGGGTGACTGCAAAGGGTCGTTCCGCAGCGAATCCTGCCCCCGCGGCGGCCACTGCCTCTTCAACCCGAGGCGCCGGCGTCGTCATTTCTTCAGTCATGGGAATCCTTTGCGAGGGTGACCACCGGCAGGTAGGCCGTGCGGGTGGTGCCGTCTATCTGTTCGAAGTCCAGTCCGTCCCAGGCTTCGCGGTCGAAGTCCGCCCCTGCCTGGAGGGCGTGCGAGAGGAGCGCACGGATGGTGTTGATGTGGCGCTCCTCCGGCGGCAGCTGGCCCCAGGCATCGGCCAGGGTGGAGGCGCCGGCAACCGCGGCCCGCACAACCTCCGGGCGGGCCTTGCCCGTCCTCGGCGAGCGCACGCGGTCTGAGTCGCTGAAGGCGATAGGGTCGGCGAGCTTGGGCGGGACGGCGAACTCGTCCGGATCGTAGAGCTTAACCATGGCCAGGGACTCAAATCCGGCGTTGAACAGCACGGGACCACCCACCAGTCCCGGACGCTCGCGCTCATAGGGCAGCGAACGGATGGCCTGCTCGGCTTCGCGCAGCACCGTGCGGAGCCGCACGGACTGGCGGAAGTCATCGCTCTGGACGTAGGTGTTCAGGCTTTCGCTGAGTTTGCCGTAGATGCGCTGGATCTGGCTGTGCTGTTGGCGGAGCTCGGCCACCAGGTTCTTCAGGGTTTCACGGTCCTCGGGCGAAAGGTCGTCCGCGAACTGCCGGCTCAGGACCTCGCCGATCGCCGAGCGGAACCGGAGCTGCTGCTGGGGGTCTTCGAGGAAGGCCGTGAAGGAGCGGAAGGTCCTGCCCTCGGGGCTCTGCCGCAGCCGTTTGTCCGCCTCCAGCACCTGGGCCATGGTGGCGCCCTTGCTGAGCGACTCTTCGATGATCTGGTTGCGCAGCTCGCCCACCAGTTCCTCGATCCGGTCCCGCATCTTTTTGTAGTCCGCGGGCAGGCTCGCGGCCAGGTCCAGGATGTTGCCGGCGGCCTCCACGGCCTCGTCGTCGTCAAGCAGGCCGTCAAAGTCGCCGGTGCTGATGTCCTGGATCAGCTGCTGGCGCTCTTCGATCTCTTCCTCAAGGGACTCCAGCCGGGCGCTCTGGTCCGGGTTGGTCTCATTGGCGAGCTTTTCCACGTCGCCCAGGAGTGTGCCCAAACGCGAACCGTTCAGCGTGGAGCGTTCGCTGGAAAGGCTGTCCAGGAACGCCAGTACGCGGGCAGCAGGTTCGGTGACTTCGTAGACGATCTGGCCCGACTGGTTGCGGCGGGTCAGGAACTGCTTGCGGGTCCACTCATCCGCATACTTTTTCCCGGAGGGCGCTCCGTTGCCCGCGCCTCCCAGCCCCGGTTCCTGGCGGCGGAGCTGCTCAAGGAAAGAGTCGACGTCGGCATGGAACTCCTCGAGCGGAAGCTGGGGACGGGTGCGGGTGAAGGATGCCTGCAGCACTGCAATGACCCACGGCGCGGAACGCGTCAGCGCACAGGCCGGCCCCTTGGTGAGCAGTTCGAGGTCCCGGAGCCGGCCGCTGATCGCATCTGCGGATGATCTGGCGGAGCGGGGCACACACTCTCCTTCAGCTGCTTGGGGGACGTTGGGCAGCAGGAATCCTGAAACTGCCAACTACAAGGTTAACGCAGAGCCCGTTGGCCACAGAGGACGGGTTCCCGCAACCGCCCCGTGACTTACCTCCCGGTAGTATTTCGATCCCATATCAACACGCCCCACGGGCGCGCCGCGGCTGGTTGGGCACGCCGGCCAGCCCCTACGCTCAGTCCTACTGAATCAAAGGAAGCAACGGCGCAGCAGGGGGAAGCATGCAGTTCGACTTAAGTGCAGTGGAGACCGCCACCATGGTGTTCATCGGAACGCTGGTGTTTGCCCTTGTCCTGGTGGTGTTTGTCCTGACGGCCGGGTTTGTCGCACTGGTCCTGGTGGGAGTGGGCAAGCTCGCCTGGTTCCTCGCGTCCAGCGCGCTGCTTGCAGTGGTCCATGGCATCAACCACGGCTGGGACAAGCTGGTGCACCACGCCTCCACGGTGGAGCTTCCCGGCGACTTCCAAGGACAGCCATCCCCTAGCACCGGAAGCTACCCGCGGGTAATATTGAGGGACAGCTGAAGGGTTCTCCAACCCGGCGGATCCAGGCTCGAACCGGCCATCCCGGTTAGAGGAGATACCCCATGAGCTCCGCCACTGACAGCCCCGCCGCAGAAACTCCCGTTGCCGCCCGCAAGATCGGCCCTGAGGTCACCGCAGAAGAAGCCCGGGCGGTTGCCGAGGCCGCCCGGGAGACCGGCTGGGACCGGCCCAGCTTCGCCAAGGGCCTGTACCTGGGCAGCTTCAACCTCAGCCTCATCCATCCGTGGCCCACGGCGGACGCGGATGACGTGGAACGCGGCGAGGCCTTCATAGCCCGGCTGACGGAGTACGCCCGCACCCTGTCCGGCCGCGTGATCGAACGTGACGCCAAGATCCCGGACGAATACCTCAGGGGCCTGGCCGAGCTTGGCGTTTTTGGCATGAAGATCCCGCAGGAGTATGGCGGTCTTGGGCTTTCCCTGGTGTACTACGGCCGGGCCCTGGGGCTTTTAGGCAGCGTGCACCCGAGCCTGGGCGCACTCCTGTCCGCCCACCAGTCCATCGGCGTGCCGGAACCGGTGAAGGTGTTCGGCAGCCCGGAGCAGAAACGCGAATACCTCCCGCGGTGTGCCGCCGGCGCCATTACTGCCTTCCTGCTGACCGAACCGGATGTGGGCAGCGATCCCGCCCGGATGGGCAGCACGGCTGTTCCCACGGACGACGGCGAGTCCTACCTTCTGGACGGCGTGAAACTTTGGACCACCAACGGCGTGATCGCCGAACTCGTGGTGGTGATGGCCCTGGTCCCGGCCCATACCGACGCGGATGGCACCCAGCACAAGGGCGGCATCAGCGCCTTCGTGGTGGAGATGGACTCCCCCGGCATCACCGTGGAGAACCGGAACGCCTTTATGGGTCTGCGCGGCATTGAAAACGGCGTGACCCGGTTCCACCAGGTACGGGTGCCCGCCGCAAACAGGCTGGGGCGTGAAGGCCAGGGCCTGAAGATCGCGCTGACCACCCTGAACACGGGCAGGCTCGCCCTCCCGGCCCTCTGCGTAGCGTCCGGCCGCTGGAGCCTGAAAATTGCCCGCGAATGGTCCAACGCCCGCACCCAATGGGGCCAGCCGGTAGGCAAACACGAGGCAGTGGGCAAGAAGATCGCGTTCATCGCAGCCTCCGCTTTTGCCCTTGACGCGGTCTTTGAGCTTTCCGCGGAGCTCGCCGACGCCGGCCAGAAGGACGTCCGGATCGAGGCCGCCCTCGCCAAACTGTGGTCAACGGAGATCAGCTGCCGGATCGCCGACGAGCTGGTGCAGATCCGCGGCGGCCGGGGCTTCGAGACCGCCGAATCATTGGAAGCCCGGGGCGAGCGCGCAGTTCCGGCCGAGCAGCAGCTGCGTGACCTCCGGATCAACAGGATCTTCGAAGGATCCTCGGAGATCATGAAGCTCCTCATCGCACGGGAGGCAGTGGACGCGCACCTGGCGGCCGCCGGCGACCTCGCCTCCGTGACCGCAAGCCTGTCGGACAAAGCCAAGGCCGCCGTCGGGGCATCAGGCTTTTACGCGAAGTGGCTGCCCAAGCTTGTGGCCGGGGCGGGGATGGACCCCCGGTCCTACAGCGAGTTCGGCCGGCTGGGCAAGCACCTGCGGTTCGTGGAGCGGTCCTCGCGACGGCTGGCCCGGCAGACCTTCTACGGCATGGGACGCTGGCAGGCCAAGCTTGAGTACAAGCAGGCTTTCCTGGGCCGAGTGGTGGACATCGGGGCGGAGCTGTTCGCCATGGCCGCGTGCTGCTCGCGGGCTGAGATGATGCTCCATACCGCGCCGGAAAGGGCCGCAACCGCCTACGAGCTGGCAGAAGCGTATTGCGAGCAGGCCCGAGTCCGCGTTGACGAGTACTTCGACCAGCTCTGGCGGAACACCGACGACGGCGACCATGACATTTCGCGCAAGGTCCTGGCCGGGGATTACACCTGGCTGGAGGCCGGCGTCCTGGACCAGTCGGAAGGCACCGGCCCATGGATCGCGGACGCGACGCCCGGGCCCTCAACGAAGGACAACCTGCACCGACACTACCGCTAGCGAATAGTAAGCATTCTTGTTATCCGCCCGGGCGAGTGGTTGAGTTGATCCATGAGCAGCCCAATAGAACCTGAGGACCGCCTTCCGCGACGAGCCGCGAATGAAAATCGACGGAGCGGAACGGCCCGCGATGAAGCATTCGCTGGCGGCGAGCCCACCCGTTCCTACGAACAGGCCCCGGCAGCCTATGGTGAAAAAGAGTACCGGCCGGAGCCGAACGTGACGGCCACCCCGGCGGCCTACCCGAATGTGACAGACCCCAACGTCACAGACCGGCAGACGGCCGTGGCCAGGGAGAAGGAACAGTTCGGTGGCATCAAAGTGGGTTCGGCCTTTTTCGGCTGGCTCGCCGCCACAGGGATGGGCGTGCTTCTGACGGCCCTGGTGGCAGCAGCGGGGACGGCGGTAGGCCTGGCAAATAACGCAGACGTCAGTGATGCCGTCAACCAGATGACAACCAACGGCACGGTGGGGCTCGTGGGGATCATCGTCCTCCTGGCTATCCTGTTCATCTCCTACTACTCAGGCGGCTACGTTGCCGGCAGAATGGCCAGGTTCAACGGCGCCAAGCAAGGCTTCATGGTCTGGGTCTGGGCGCTGATCGCCGCCGTGGTGGTGGCCCTGCTGGGGATGATTGCCGGCCAGCAGTTCAACATCCTGGCCAACCTGAACAGCTTTCCGCGCATCCCCATCAATGAAGGGGAACTGACCACGGCGAGCATCATCGCCGCCGTCGTCGTGGCCCTGGTTGCGCTGGCGGGCGCCGTGCTGGGCGGGCTGGCAGGAATGCACTTCCACCGCAAGGTGGACAAGGCCGGTTTCACCCCGGACGAAGCGTACGACGAGGGTTAGGCGAGCCAGGCGGCGCTGAGGTAGTACCAGCGGCGGTTCTCTCGCACAAAGCGGCTGGTCTCGTGATGGACACCGCGTCCGCCGTCGTGCACGAAATGGGCCTTGAACTCAACCGTCCCCTCGGTGTCCAGCGGCCCTCCGCGGCTGGTGGACAGGATGTCCAGCCTTCGCCACTCTGTCCCTGGGTCAAGTTCCAGCCCGGACGGAGCGGTGTCCGGATGCCAGGTCCGCATCAGGTAATCGGCGTCCAAAAGGACGAATGCGCTGTACCGCGACCGCATCAGCTGTTCCGCCGTGGCGGCCTCGGACTCGCCGTCGTGGAAACGCCCGCAGCACTCAAAATACTCCTCGCCGGAGCCGCAGACGCAGTTGCGGGCATTGAGCGGATTTTCAAACATGGTGCTCCTGTCCGGTGTGGTCCCGCCCACCTTATGGCGGCCTTCGGGCTCACTTCCGACTATAGGCGGCGGGGCTGCTGTCATATCCGGTAACAGGTTCGAAACAACCTCGGGCGAGCGCCGTCCAGGGGCGGCATGGCCCGAAAATAGTCCGTAAGGTAGTGGAGGGGCTGTTGCCCGTGGTGATGGGTGCCGGCACGGACTCCGCTGCTGGCAGATAGGAGAGGTGACATGGGAGATTCAACGACTATTGCCCTGAACCTGACCTTTTTCGGAACCCTCGGCCTCGCCTTCCTGATGTTTTTCGTCCTCTTCCTCCTGGTTGTTGCCACCTTGGTCCTTGCAGGGGTTGGCCGGCTGGTTGCGCTCATGGTGATGGCCCTTTTCGGCAGGCTGCCCAACAACGACACCGTCCCGCTGGTCCATCTTCCCGCCCCTGCTGCATCGGCCGCGCCGGAACCTCCGGCGCATCTTCCTGCGGTTTCAGCGCCTGCTGATCCAACGCCCGACGACGGTGCTGCCGCCGCCTCCCGAACGCCGGCGGCCGCAGGGGTGCTCAAGGCGGTCCGCGCGAAAGCTGCAGCTTCCCCGCGGACACCACGTGACTGGGGGACCCTCCTCAAGCCGGCCGAGCTCGGCTCCCGGCTACGCGCCGCCGTCGGACATCACCCCATGCTTACCGCCGCACGGCGGGAGCCGCCGGTGCTGGCACGGGACTGGGCTGCCGCCGTCGCGGAAGCAGACGCCCGGGCCATGGCACGGGCACGGGCAGCCGCTCCGGAAATCAAGATCTCAGTGCGTGACCTTCCCGGTCCCGCCGTTCCTGCGGAGAGGCTGGCGGCGGTGGCTCCGCTGGTGGAGTCGGCACTGCACCAGGACCACCCGGTGCGCGACGTTCCGAGGTCCTTCGAGAAGCCTCCTGCCGCCGCGCCGCTGTCCCTGCTGGACACGGGTTCACTGGTGTCCCTGTCCGGCCACGCCAAGGTGCTCAAGGGCAAGTTGCCTGCTGACCGGCACTGACTGACCCCTTCAGCCGCTTTGCCCCGCTGCCCGGGCGCCTACCCGGCGTCTGTCCGGCGCCTTCACAATTCGTCATTGCTGCGGGCTGCATTACCCGGTGCTACGAAAGGCTAAGTACTAATGCGGGGACCGGCCGCGCGCCGGCGAATTTGTGTAGCCTCGTGACGATCCACTGCAATCCGCGTGGGACATCGAATGTGAGGAATCCGGGGATGAGCCTCAACGAACTGCGAGTATTCGGGCGGTCAGGCACGCCCATCAGCCCGCTCACTTTGGGCACCATGAACTTTGGTGAGGGCCTGGGCGGCGCGCCGGGCAGCGCCCCCACAGGCGCGGACGAGGGCATCCGCATCATCCAGTCAGCGCTGGACGCCGGCATCACCGCGGTGGACACTGCCGATGTCTACTCCCAAGGGGAGTCGGAGCAAGTGGTGGGGCGCGCGCTCCGCGGACGCCGGGACGACGTCTTCCTGGCCACCAAGTTCCACGGGCAGATGAGCGCCAACCCTGCCCATTCCGGGAACTCCCGCCGCTGGATCATGCAGGCCGTGGAGGGCAGCCTCCGCCGGCTGCAGACGGACCGGATCGACCTGTACCAGGCGCACCGGCCGGATTACAACACCGATGTGCTGGAGACCATCACCGCGCTCAATGACCTGATCCGGCAGGGGAAAATTCTCTACTACGGCACGTCGGTGTTCACCCCGGCGCAGCTGGTGGAGGCCCAGTGGCTCGCCACCACCAACCACCTGATCCCGCCGGTTGCCAACCAGGTCCCCTATTCCATGCTGGTGCGCGGCAATGAGCGCGACGTCCTTCCCATTGCCCAGCAGTATGGGCTTGGAGTGCTCGCGTACGGCCCGCTGGCCGGGGGCTGGCTGTCCGGAGATTCTGTCCTGGACGCCGGCAAGCCGCCCACCCGGGTGCATTCCCTCCCGGGCCGCTACGACATCTCAGGGCCGGCCAGCGAACGGAAGCTGCTGGCCGCGGACTCCCTGGCCCGGCTGGCGGACAAGCTGGAGCTGTCCCTCGTGGAGCTCTCCGTGGGCTTTGCCCTGAGCCACCCCGCTGTCAGCAGCGTGATCATCGGTCCCCGAAATGAAGAGCACCTCCTGGCCTACCTGAAGGCTGCCGACACAGTGCTGGGCGAGTCTGTGCTGGACGCGATCGACGAGCTGGTGCCGCCAGGGACCAACTTCGTGGAGCGCGATGCCGGGGCCATTGTCCCGTCCTTGGAGTACGCGGAGCTCCGCCGGCGATGACCCTCTTGGCTTAGACACCGCCTGGCGCCGACTTCCGGAAAGCCCTTTCCGTTAGCCGCGTTGTCCGCTAGCGTGAAACCCATGGAATTCAGATACCTCGGAAACAGCGGCTTCAAAGTCTCGGAAATCACGTTCGGCAACTGGCTGACCCACGGGTCCCAGGTGGAAAACGACGTGGCCACCCAATGCGTGCGGGCGGCTCTCGACGCCGGCATCAGCACCTTCGACACGGCCGACGTCTACGCCAATACCGCCGCGGAGACGGTCCTCGGCGAAGCGCTGAAAGGCGAGCGCCGCGAGTCCCTCGAGATCTTCACCAAGGTCTTCGGCCCCACCGGCCCCAAGGGCAAGAACGATCTGGGCCTGTCCCGCAAGCACATCATGGACTCAATCAACGGTTCGCTGAGCAGGCTGCAGACGGACTACGTGGACCTCTACCAGGCCCACCGCTACGACTTCGAAACGCCGCTGGAAGAGACCATGCAAGCGTTCGCGGACATTGTGCGCCAAGGCAAGGCGCTGTACATCGGCGTCAGCGAATGGACGGCGGCGCAGCTCCGCGAAGGCCACGCCCTGTCTAAGGATCTCGGCTTCCAGCTGATCTCCAACCAGCCTCAATACTCCATGCTGTGGCGCGTCATCGAGGCGGAGGTGGTTCCGGCGTCGGAGGAGCTGGGCGTGTCCCAGATTGTCTGGTCCCCCATGGCGCAGGGCGTGCTGAGCGGCAAGTACCTGCCCGGCCAGCCGGCGCCCGAAGGCAGCCGCGCCACGGATGAGAAGGGCGGCGCCAAGATGATCCAGCGCTGGATGCGCGATGACGTGCTCACCGGCGTGCGGGAACTCAAACCGATCGCCGACGAGGCCGGACTGTCCATGCCCCAGCTCGCCGTGGCCTGGGTACTGCAGAACCCGAACGTGGCCTCGGCCATCGTCGGCGCTTCCCGTCCCGAACAGATCGCGGACAGTGTGGCGGCGTCAGGCGTGAGGCTTGAACCGCAGGTCATGAAGAAGATCGACGACGTCATCGGCCCGCTCGCCGAACGGGATCCGGCACAGACCAAGTCCCCCGCCACCCGCGAAGCCTAGCCGTCCGTTGTGGGTCATGGCCTGCGTTGACGGACGCACGGCCCGGGCGTAAACCTGTGAAGAGGGGAATCAGCCGGCCTCATCGAGCAGAATCGAACCGCCATGACCAAGCAGATCTACAGGCTCCGCCAGTCCACCCGCCCTGCGCCGACTGCAGGCGAGCCCACCTCCGGGCCCTTGACGGCGGAGGAACTCCAGTTGGCGGCCCGCAACCATTCGATGCCGCTGGAGGCCCTCCGCCAGGACGTCACGCCGCCGGGGCTGCACTATGTTCTCACCCACTTCGACATTCCCGACGCTGACGCCGCATCCTGGCACCTGCTGATCGGCGGCGCAGTGGAACGCGCGCAGGAGCTGAGCCTGGCCGCGCTGAAGAAGGATCCGGCCATCACGGTCCCCGTCACCCTGGAGTGCGCGGGCAACGGCCGTTCGCTGCTCACGCCCCGGCCGCTCAGCCAGCCGTGGGTCCTCGAGGCGGTGGGCACCGCGGAGTGGACCGGCGTGCCGCTGGCCTACCTCCTGGGGAAGGCCGGGGTGCTGGCGGAGGCCGTGGAGGTGGTCTTCACCGGCGCCGACGCCGGGATCCAGGGCGGCGTCCGGCAGCGGTATGCGCGGAGCCTGCCGATCCGGGAAGCGATGCGACCCGACGTCGTTCTTGCCTACCAGATGAACGGCAACGACCTGCCGCCCCAGCACGGCTATCCCCTCCGGCTGGTGGTCCCCGGCTGGTACGGCATGACAAGCGTCAAGTGGCTGGAGTCCATCGACGTTGTGACCTCCCCCTTTATGGGGTTCCAGCAGCACATGGCGTACCGGTACCAGGACACCGCGGACGACGTCGGAACGCCGGTTTCGCGGATCAGGATCCGTTCGCTGATGGTTCCGCCGGGCATCCCGGACTTCTTCACCCGCAAGCGGGTGCTGCCGCACGGCCCGGTGATGCTGCAGGGCAGGGCCTGGTCCGGCGAGGGCGCGGTGACCGGTGTTGAGGTGGGGATCGACGGCAAATGGCTGCGAGCCCAGCTGGAAAAGCCCGCGGGTCCGTTCGCCTGGTGCAAGTGGACGCTTCCGTGGGTAGCCGATCCGGGCGAGCATGAGCTTGCCTGCCGTGCCACGGATGCCACCGGGGCAGTCCAGCCGCTGGAGCAGAACTGGAACTATCAGGGGATAGGCAACAACATGGTGCATCGGGTGAGCGTCACAGTGGAGTGATGCCCGGCTGATGCTAGTAGTCCACGATGGCGCCGCTTGAGAGGTTCACCGTGGCATCCGTGATGGCTCCGGCCCTGTCCGAGGCGATCCAGGCTGCCACGTTGCCGACGTCCTCCAGGGTGGCGGTGCGGTTGAGGTGGGCGGCGGCGGCGATTTCCCTGACGACCTCCTCGCGGCCTTCCATCTGCCAGGGGAGCGTCTCGATGATGCCGCCGGTGACCATGGTGACCACCCGGACGCCATCCTTGCCAAGTTCTGTCGCCCACTGACGGCGGAGTCCCTCCATGGCGTCCAGCGCCACCTTGAATCCGCCGAGTCCAGGCAGGGTCTGGGGTCCGGAGCCGCCAAACATCAGCACCACGCCGGAGCGCTGCCTGATCATGTGCCGTGCCGCGGCGCGCGTGGTGAGGAAATGGGTCCGCACGGCGTTGCTGATGGGCTGCGCGAAGTCATCCGCCGCAATCTCCATCAAGGGCTGCTGGACGTCGCCGTAGGAAATCAGGTTGAACGTGATGTCGATCCGTTTCGCCTTCTTGGCCACCCCGTCAACAAAGGCGTCCACCTGCGTTTCGTCCAGGGCGTCGACGACGGCGGTGTGGGCCGTGCCGCCCGCCTCACCGATGTCCCGCGCAACTTTGTCCAGCCTGGATTGGGTGCGCCCGGCCAGATAGACCGTTGCACCCTCGGCGGCGAACGTCCTGGCGACAGCGCCGCCGATGGGTCCGCCGGCGCCATAGATCAGCGCGGTTTTGCCCTGCAGCGCCCCGGCCGGCCGGCTCTCGTCGCCCTCTTGGGGGCCGCCGTTCAGCTGGTTGGCGCGATTGGTCCGGTCTGCGTTGGTCGCCATGGCCAGGCCTCCCCTCAGGTTGTGGTGAGTCCCTTCACTATGTTCCTGAGCGCCGTGGGTGGCAAGGGCCCTCAACTGGCCAGGATTCAAGACGTCCGACGCCGTATACTCGGTGCCAGCCATGACCAGTCTTCCTTCCTCCCCCGCAAGCGTCCGCATTGACGCGTGGCTGTGGGCCATCCGAGCCTACAAGACCCGCTCCGCGGCCACGGCCTCCTGCCGCGCTGGACACGTCCGGCTTAACGGCAGTCCCGCCAAGGCGTCTGCCACGCTCGTGACGGGAGACACCGTCACTGTGCGGATGTCCGGGTATGAACGCATTCTGGAGGTCCGCCGGCTGATCGCCAAACGTGTCGGGGCGGAGGCTGCCGCGCACTGCTTCACGGACCACACCCCGCCGCGGCCAGTTGCACCAGCACTGGGCCTTCCCCAGCGGGACCGTGGCGCCGGACGGCCCACCAAGAAGGACCGCCGCGAAATGGAGCGGCTCAAGGGCACGGCATGACCAACGGCGGATTGGCTTAGTTCCGGACGCGGGCCTGTACGAGGTTCGCGAACGGCAGCCGGTCATGGACCGCGTGGAATTCCGCGTGGTACTTGGCCTCGGCGTCGTTTACTGCTTCTGCCGGCAGCTCTTTCCAGGCGATGAGCAATGACCCGGAGTCGGCGAGCTGCCAGACCAGCCTTCCATCCCAGTGGCCCGGCGGCTTTCCCTTGCCGAAGTCCAGAAACTCCTGGATCTGCCGCCGCAGCCCACGGTTGCCCTTGCTCCCGGGCCCCGCCTTGCCGAAATATAGAATGTCAGCGTCCTCAACCCATTCGTCAGCCAGGGCTGGCCCGGGAATGGAGGGGTCCTTCTTCTTGAAGATTCCGGCTGTGCTCTTCTTCAGGAAGCGCGGCTTGAACCCTTCGGGCTGCAGCACGGCGAAGACACCCGTCCCTTGCGGAATCCTCATGATCTCAAGGCTCCCGAAGGTCCTGAATCCGGCAAACCCGTCGTCCTTGAGCGTCTTCTTGTTAATCGGCAATGGGGTTCCTAGACATCGGACTGCTGGCGGCCAACTGGATCGGCGACTGCGTTTGAGGCATCAGCGCGTTGAAGACAGCGGGGCGTAGGTCAAGGTCTTGACGGTGAGATTGCCCCCGCCGGTCACCAGCTTGATGCTCTGCTGTCCTGAATTGGGGAAGACGAGCGATGTAAGCGTCTGTTCGCCGCCGTCGACGAACACCTCAACGGAGGAGTGGTCGACGAATACCGTCAGATCCACGGTACCGTTCCTTGCGGATACGGAGGCTGCACGCCGTTCCGTGAAAACCGCACCAAGGTCTGCTGCGGTTGCCGCTGGTTCTTCGCGTCCAACGAAGGCGGCCCCGTCCTGGAAGTTGTAGCCCACCGTAGCGAAGGCCTCTCCCCCACTCTCCAGCAGCAGGCGGGCCTCTGATCCCTCGTCAGTGCCGGCGCGTTCAAGAGTCAGGTCCAGCCGGTAGGCACCGCCTTGCACGGGCGGCAACCGCGGAGTTCCGTCCGGGGTGATTGTTTCCGGACCGTGCGTTGATGCTTGGCCTTCGAGTCGTGCCAGCGCCTTGGAAGGAGTTGAAACGACGGTTGGCCGGCCCTGCACTGTTTTGAGCCGGAGATCCCGCACGATCGAGTCCATCCCGCCGTGCCAGTCCTGGGTGGGGAGTTTGCGGGCGTAATCCCAGTTGTTCATCCAGGCGATCGCCTGCCTGGACTGCATCCGTTGGCCCTCAGTGAGTCTGGGATCATCCCAGGTCACGGCGGCGTAAAAGTCTGATCCGGCGTCGAGCCACTGGTGCTTCTCATCGGCGGGGGTAAATCGGTTTCCGTCCCAGGTTCCGGTCCAATAGGCGACGCCGGTGGTTCGTCCCTCTTCGGTTCCGTTGGCGCTGGCTGCGAGGACCCAGGTTCTCTTTGCGGGGTCGCCGTCGAGGTCCATTTGGAAGAGGTCAGGACATTCGAGCAGACCGAGCCCGGTCCGGTCGAAGCCTGAGGCGTAGTTCCAGCGTTTGAGGTCCGTTGAGGTGTACATGCCCAGCTTGTTGCCCTCGGCCAGGACCATGACCCACTGTCCGTTGGCTTCGTCGCGGACGATTTTTGGATCGCGCCAGTGCTCCGCTCCGGGATTGTCCATGACAGGGTTGCCTCCGTACGAGGAAAAGGTGTAGCCGCCGTCTGTCGAGTAAAAAAGCGACTGCCGTTGAACGCCCTGGTCCTGTTGCGTCAGGACCGCGATGACGGCTCCCTTTCCGAAGCCAGCCGTATTCTCGTCGTCCACCACGGCACTGCCGGTTTCGATGTCACCCAGTCCGTTCCTGAACTTGTGAATGGCAACGCCCTCGTCCTTCCAGGTCAGTAGGTCTTTGCTGGTGAGGTGGTACCACTCGGTCCCGTTGCCCTCCGGATAATCCGGGTTGTAAAGGTAGTAGTAGTGCCAGAGCCCATCGAGGAAAAAGGGCCGTTGCGGGTCATTCATCCAGTCCCGCTCAGGCGTGATGTGGTAGCTCGGGCGGTATTGAGACGAGCCGGCAGGCCGTTCAGGTGATGTTCCGGGCACAGGCGACCGGTCGATTCTGCCCAGGTCGCTGAGCATGGAATGAACAGCTTCAGGAGTAATGCACTCCGGGCGGCGGATTTCCCCGGCTCCGGCCTTTGTTGTCGTATCGTCAAGGCTCGACCGAAGGTAGATGTCGCTGCCGATTTTGGCTGCAGCCACCCAGCCGTCGGCGCAATCGATGCTTCGCAGATCCTCTACTCCGGTGGCCTGGATTGGATGTCCGGCGTCCAAGGTACGGTCGCCGCCTGACAACCAGTAAGAACCGTACGCGCCCCGGGATGTCTTCAAGGCGGCCTGGGCTGTCGCCACGGCGCCGAGAGCGTTCTCTGCCTGTACTTGCGGCCCGTCCGGCTTGTGGACGCTGGGAACGATGGCCACTAAGGCCACGAGCAGGGCGGCGCCGGCCGCTGCAACGGCAACCCACGTGCTTCGCTTTTCAAAGAGCGCGTGCCAGTTTGGTTTTTCGGACATGGTGGCCATTCAGATGTGGACGGGATTCCCGCAATGGAGTGGGGACGCCAGCCTGACGCCCCCACTCCATGCTACTCAGCAGGGAGCAGCATCAATCAGTCACGGACTGCCAGCTGCGGATCACTTGTAATGGCCGCCACCGCCGACCCTGACGTTGGTGGGCAGGTAGCCGAACGGCCGAGGCCGTTTTGGTTGGGGGTGGGTGCCTCCGGGGACTCGGAAAGAGGCGTAAAGGTGCTTGCGCCACGCGATACCCTAGACAGGCTTTCGGGCAGCTTCAACCCTTGACAACACCGGAAAACTATTCCCCCGCGCGCCCCAACGCCCAAAAGCGTAGAGTGGCCTAAGACGCCTGATTCTGGACGCCGTGCTGCTGAGGGAGAGATCGTGACGATTGACTGGGACGAAAAAAAGGCCCTGCTGCAGGAACCGAACATCGCGGCGGTAACGCAGCTTTGCGACGAACTGATGGAAAAGAAGCCAGGGTCTGTCGTCCCCTACATCGATCCCGTGCATGACGAGGACGAATGCCGGATCGTCAGCCTCCAGGTCAGCCCCGGCAAGGGCACGGAATCCGGATTCATCTCCCACTACAACGATGACGAAGCCGCCCGCCGCGCCACCCAGATCTACGAACTCGCCGAGCTTGATCCCCGTTACGTGATGCCCTGGAACGCCTACCCGTGGGTCCGCGATCCCGAACTCCCCTCAGCCCTTAATGTCCAGGAAAAGACTGACGGCCTGCGCCCCTTCCGTCAGTTCCTGAAAATCAACCGCCGCGTTTCCGCCGTAATCGCCCACGGCACGGACGCCTCCACGTTCCTCACCCTCTTCGAGAAGACCTACCATTCGTCGTTGAGGAACAGTGGCATCAAGATCTACAAGGCCAGCGCGCTCGGCGGGCGGGCCTTTGCTGTTTCCGAGGCCAAGCAGGAGGACCTGTTGGCCAAGAGCGTGGAGATCTACAGGGACGCCATGCAGCGTGCAGGCATCCAGCACCTGTAGTCCTCAACTCCACCGGAAAGCCCGACGCCGGCACGCGCCGCCGCGCGCACCCCGCCTCGAGTGCCTCATCCCTCCAGCAGCCTCCGCCGGTGCTTCAGCTCCCTGACCCACACCCGGGTGACGATGTCCGGAAACGGCGAGCCGCCGTCGTCGTCCATCCCCGCCGCGTTGAGGGCGCGGAAAGCGGTGCCCGCCTCCAGGTCCGCGATCAGCGGACCCGACGCCTTCAGTGCGAGCTCCACAACCTGCGCCGCGGCACGGTCCGTGAGCCCCAGTTCCGTGGCCCACCCCAGAAAATGCCGCCGCGAGATCCCGCTGCGTTTGCCGGCCAGTGTCAGTGCCAGCGTCTTGTCCCCGTAGACCACTGTTGAGGGGATGTCGTACACCGGGGCGATTGTCCACTCGCCGTGCGGCTGCTGGATCATCGACACGTTCTTGGCATGCAGGTCCCCATTGCCGCTCAGCCACGCGAACGCCGCCTGGATGGCCAGGTTGCGGAGGGCAGGCAAAGGCGCGGAGCAATACTCGGCCAGCGCATGGCAGACCTGCCCGAATCCCACGTTGTACTTGTCCGCCGGGTAGAGCCGGAGCACCTGGGCCCCGTCCTCCACCGCCAGGCGCCGGACCTCGTCGGCGCCTCCGCCCGCAACAGGAACCCGGTCAAAGCGCTCCACCAGCAGGCCCGGCCTGCCCGCCACGTCACGGATCAGCTGAACCGGGCTCAACGGGATCCGCAGCCTGGCGGCGTAGCGGAACATCACCAGTTCGTTCTCCACCACGTGCGGGAACTCGGGGGCGTTGAGCTTGAGGATGAACCGCTTGCCGGCGCTGGCCACGGGCAGCGAGATCATCCCGGCGGACAGCTTGTCCTGCACCCCCGCCAGGGCCACGGGGTCGATGAGGTCGGGATCCCCCAGCAACTCGTCGAAGTCCACGGGCAACTTGGGGTCCAGCTCGACCGCGTGCTCGTCCGGGTCCAACGGTTCGCCGTGCCCCACAATCTGGACATCACCCACGGGGTTGCCTCCGGCCGCGATGAGCAGCGAAAGGTCATCGTCCGCGCTGGTCTTGATGGACCGCCGCAGCGCATTCAGCCGGCGTCCCTCCGGCAGCAGGCCGGTGAAGTAGGGCGGCGCCGCGCCCGCCGAAGACAGCACCGGTTCCGTGGTGAGCGGCAGGGAACTGGCGACGGCGGGCCCTCCGGACGCGAGGTACGCCGGCAGGTAACTGAACCGTGTACCGCCACCGTGCCTTTCCAATTTTGCGGCCAGCACGCCGGCCTTGTAGACGTCTGCGATACGGTGCTTCACCGCGGGGCTTCCTGGTCACCGCTTTGCCCGGTAAGCGCGTGGGCGGCCTGGCTGGTCCTGGTGGCCAGACGGAGCTCAAGCCCCAGGGTTTCCAGGATGGCCGTCAGGGAATCCAGCTGGACGCTCGGCTTGCCCTGCTCCACGAAGCGGACAAAGCGTTCGGAGACACCGGCCATGTCCGCGAGCTCCTGCTGGGTCAGGCCCAGGCGCACGCGTCGGGCGCGGACCTCTGCCGCCACCGCGCCGGAGAAAGAGTCCAGCATTGGTCTCCTTATAGGAACGAACGTACCGATTGGCCCTTTCAATCAGTATATGGCGCAAGGTATGCGGGACGAAAGATCCACCTTCGGTACGAACGTACCGCCAGCCTTCCTTGCAGTCGGCGGGTTCGCCGGGTCACCGTCTTGTTCGGTACAAACATTGACACTTTGTGTGACCCGTGCCATATTTTAAGCGTGAACCTGTCAGACAGCAGGACAGCAGGACAGCCTGCAGAGTCCGCAACCGCGTATCCGCCGGTAACGCCGCCACCGGCCCAGGCCTCAGCCCTGCCTCTGGCCCGGCTAAGCGCCGCCGAGGCAGTGTTCAACGCGATCCGAACCGACGTCGAGTCCGGCAAGGTTCCGGTGGGCGGCAAACTGAATTCCGAGGCCACGCTCTCCCAGCAGTACGGTGTGAGCCGCTCGGTCATCCGGGAAGCCCTCCGTTCCTGCACAGCCCTGGGCCTCACTGTCACCAAAACGGGCAAGGGCACGTTTGTTGTGGCCAACAAGGTAGCCAACGACCTCACCCTCGGGCAGTACTCCGCCCGGGATCTCACCGAAGCGCGGCCGCATATCGAGGTACCCGCGGCAGGACTGGCCGCGGAGCGCCGCACTGAAGAAGAACTGGAGACGCTTCGGCACATCACGGCCGCCATGTCCACGGAAACCGACCCCGAGTCGTGGGTGGCCCTGGACTCCAGCTTCCACGCGGCCATCGCCCGCGCCAGCCGCAACAAGGTCTTCGCCAGCGTGGTTGCCGATATACGGGACGCCCTGGCCCACCAGTCCGAAACGCTCAACATGGTGGCGGACCGGCAACATGCCTCGGACGTGGAACACCAGCACATCCTCGACGCCATCGAAGCCGGCTCCGCTGAAGGGGCCAGCGCGGCCATGGCCGCCCACCTGCACGCGGTGGGCGTTGCGCTCGATTCCATCCTCAACAAGTAACGTCACCCCAAGGACGCCATGCGAACCCCTGCCTTTCCCGCCGCCCGGACAGCTGCCCGCGACGCCGCAGCGGAAGCTGTTACCACCCGCGCTCTCCCGCAGCACGAACCCCTCGCCGTGGCCACCCGCGACGGCCTGCCGGAGAGCATCCACTACGGCTCGGTGATCGCCACGGCAGCGGACGGCTCCACCTTGGCGACGGCCGGCGACCCGCTGGCGCCCTTCTACCCGCGTTCCTCGCTCAAGCCGCTGCAGGCGGTGGCCATGGTCCGCGCCGGTCTGGAGCTGCCTGCGGAATTGTTGGCCCTGACCGCGGCCAGCCACTCCGGCGGAGTCCGGCACCGCAATGGCGCCCTGCGGATCCTTGAGCTTCACGGCCTCTCTCCGAGCGACCTGGGGAACAGCACCGACCTGCCTTACGGCGTCAGCGAACGCGAGGCATGGCTGCGTTCGGGCGGGCACGCCACACAGCTGACGCAGAACTGCTCCGGCAAGCACGCCTCGATGGCCGCCACCTGCGTCATCAATGGCTGGCCGGTCAAGGGCTACCTGGACCCGTCCCACCCGTTGCAGCAGCTCGTGGCCAACACCGTCACCGAGCTGACCGGCGAGGAGCCGCTGGGCTTGAGTACTGACGGCTGCGGCACTCCGCTCTTCGCCCACACCCTGCGGGGCATGGCCCGCGGCTTTGGACGCATCGCCGCCGCCAGCAGCACGGCATCCGGCAACACGGCGTCCAGCAACGCAGCTGCCAACACGTCCGACGACGGCGGACCCGCGCCGCTGTCCGCGGAAGCCGCCGTCGGCCTGGCCATGCAGCAGCACCCGGACATGGTGGCCGGCGAACGCCGGGACGTCACCGAGCTGATGCGCTTGGCCCCCGGAATGGTGGCGAAGGACGGCTTCGAGGGTGTGCAGCTGGTGGGCCTGCCGGACGGCCGCGCCGTTGCGGTGAAGATTTCCGACGGCGGCGACCGCGCCCGGATGCCCGTCACCGTCCGGGTCCTGGAGGCGCTGGGTGTGGACACTGCGCCGCTCGCCGGCATCGGCACCGTGCCCGTCCTGGGCGGTGGCCATCAAGTAGGCCTGCTGCAGGCCACCGATTTTCTGTCCACGCCCGTCAATGAAGTCTTGTGAGGACCCCATGACCACCACCGACACACCCCCTGACACCTCAGCGAACACCAGGTCCGAGCACGATCTGCTGGGTGACCGCGAGATCCCCGCCGACGCCTACTGGGGCGTGCACACCCTGCGCGCCGTGGAAAACTTCCCCATCACCGGACAGCCCCTGTCCTCCAACATGCACCTGGTCCGCGGCCTGGCCGCGGTGAAACTCGCAGCCGCCCGCACCAACCACGAACTCGGCCTCCTCGACGCCGAACGCGCCACCGCCATCGAACAGGCCTGCACCGACGTCATGAACGGCCAACTGGCCGACCAGTTCATCGTCGACGTCATCCAAGGCGGCGCCGGAACCTCCTCGAACATGAACGCCAACGAGGTCATCGCCAACCGCGCCCTGCAAATCCTGGGCCACCCCAAAGGCGACTACACCCGCCTGCACCCCAACGACCACGTCAACCTCTCCCAATCCACCAACGACGTCTACCCCACCGCAGTGAAACTGGGCACCATCTTCGCCGGCCGGGAACTGCTGGACGCACTGGCCGAACTCGAAGAGGCATTCGCCGCCAAAGCACTGGAATTCCGCACCGTCGTCAAAATGGGCCGCACCCAGCTCCAAGACGCCGTCCCCATGACGCTGGGCCAGGAATTCGGCACCTACGCCATCACCATCGGCGAGGACCGGCTGCGCCTGGCCGAGGCGGAACTGCTCATCCACGAAATCAACCTCGGCGCCACCGCCATCGGCACCGGACTGAACGCCCCCACCGGTTACGCCGAGGCAGCCTGCCGGCACCTGGCCGAGGTCACCGGCCTGCCCCTGATCACCGCCATCGACCTCATCGAAGCCACCCAGGACGTCGGCGCCTTCGTCCACCTCTCCGGAGTACTCAAACGCGTCGCCGTGAAACTCTCCAAAATCTGCAACGACCTCCGCCTCCTCTCCTCCGGCCCCCGCGCCGGATTCGGCGAAATCAACCTGCCCGCCGTCCAGTCCGGCTCCTCCATCATGCCCGGCAAGATCAACCCGGTCATCCCCGAAGTCGTCTCCCAAGTCGCCTACGAAGTCATCGGCAACGACGTCACCATCACCATGGCCGCCGAAGCCGGACAACTCCAACTCAACGCCTTCGAACCCATCATCGTCCACAGCCTCCACAAGAGCATCTCCCACCTGGAAGCGGCCTGCCGCACCCTTACGGCACGCTGCATCCGGGGCATCACCGCCAACACCGAGCACCTCCGGCTCACCGTGGAACAATCAATCGGCCTGGTCACCGCCCTGAATCCCCACCTCGGCTACACCACCGCCACCGCCATCGCCCAGGAAGCCCTCGCCACCGGCAAAGGCGTCGCCGAACTCGTCCTCGAACACGGACTACTCACCGCCGCCCAACTCCAGGACCTCCTCAGCCCCGAACGCCTCGCCAACCTCACCAAATAACCCCAACCGCACCACCAGATAGTCCCCATCCCAAGAGACAAAGGACTCCCCCGTGACACAGCCCCCAGTGGACGCCCAGCAAAAGGCGCCCATCTCCGACCACACCATTCCAGCGCACGCCCACGCCTCCGAAGCAACCCTGCACCAGGAGGACGAGGGCTACCACAAGGGCCTCAAGCCCCGCCAGGTTCAGATGATCGCCATCGGCGGCGCCATCGGCACCGGCCTGTTCATGGGCGCCGGCGGCCGGCTCGCTACCGCCGGCCCCGCCCTGATCCTTAGCTATGCAGTCTGCGGCTTCTTCGCCTTCATGATCCTCCGCGCCCTCGGGGAACTGGTCATGCACCGCCCGTCGTCCGGCTCGTTTGTCTCCTACGCCCGCGAATTCTTCGGTGAGAAGGCTGCGTTCGTCACCGGCTGGCTTTACTGGCTCAACTGGGCGATGACGGCGATCGTGGACATCACCGCCGTCGCGCTTTACATGAACTTCTTCAAGAAGTACTGGGCGCCCATCGCCGGCGTTGACCAGTGGATCTGGGCGCTGGCCGCGCTCATCCTGGTGCTCGGCCTGAACCTGGTCTCCGTCAAGGTGTTCGGCGAACTGGAGTTCTGGTTCGCACTGATCAAGGTGGTGGCGCTGGTGACCTTCCTGGTCGTTGGCATCTACTTCGTCATCTTCGGCACCCCGGTTGCGGGCCAGGAGGTCGGCTTCTCGCTTATTGCAGACAACGGCGGCTTCTTCCCCAACGGCCTGCTGCCCGCCATCGTGGTGATGCAGGGTGTGGTGTTCGCCTACGCCTCGATCGAGCTCATTGGTACCGCGGCCGGCGAAACGGAAAACCCCGAGAAGATCATGCCGAAGGCCATCAACACGGTCATCGTCCGCATCGCGGTGTTCTACGTCGGTTCGCTGATCCTGCTCTCCCTGCTGCTCCCGTACACCTCATACAAGGCCGGCGAGAGCCCGTTCGTCACGTTCTTCGGCTCCATCGGGGTTGAAGGTGTGGATGCCATCATGAACCTGGTGGTCCTCACGGCGGCCCTGTCCTCGCTGAATGCCGGGCTCTACTCCACTGGCCGCATCATGCGCTCCATGTCGGTTACCGGCTCGGCGCCGAAGTTCGCCGGCCGCATGAACAAGGCCGGAGTCCCCTACGGCGGCATCGCGCTGACGGCAGTTGTGGCTGGACTGGGCGTGGTGCTGAACGCACTCGTTCCGGCCGAAGCGTTCGAGATTGTCCTGAACATTGCCTCGCTGGGCATCATCAGCACGTGGGCCATGATCGTCCTGTGCCAGATGCAGCTGGTGAAGCTCTCCAAGCGCGGTGAACTGTTGCGCCCCGCCTTCCGGATGCCCGGCTCTCCCGTCACCGGCTGGATCACCCTTGCGTTCCTGGCAGCAGTGTTGGTGCTGATGGCGTTCGACTCTCCCGTGGGTACCTGGACCATCGCTTCACTGGTGGTGGTGATTCCCGCCCTGATGCTCGGCTGGCGCCTCTGCCGGGACCGGATCCTGGAACTCGCCACGATCCGTGACGGCTTCACCGGCCCGTACCCGCTCGTCGCCAACCGGCCCGCTCCCGGCGCGGGCAAGGACGGCCGCCCGTAACTCCCGGCCGCTCCAACGGAAGTAACGCCCGACGGCGGCACTCAGGTTCTGTTCGCGCGGAACCTGGGTGCCGCCGTCGTTGTCGTTCGGAAACATCGGATGTATCCCGGCTAAGATGGAGGAATGGCTGTTACAGACGAAGCGATCGGCAAGATCAAGGACATGCTGATCCGTGGCGAACTCAAGGCCGGCGACCGCCTTCCGCCGGAGAAGGAACTCAGCGAGCGACTCGGCCTGTCCCGCAGCTCCCTGCGGGAGGCAGTGAAGGCCCTCGAACTGATCCGCGTGCTGGACGTCCGGCGGGGCGACGGAACCTATGTCACCAGCTTGGACGCAAAGCTGCTCAACGAGGCCGTGGGCTTTGTGGTGGAACTCCATCAGGACAGGTCCATTCTCGAGCTCTTCGAAGTCCGGCGCATCCTGGAGCCCGCCACCGCGTTCATGGCGGCCGGGAAGATTACTGGGGACGAGCTCACCAGCCTGCGGGCCACGATGGACGGCATCGACGAGTACACCGACGTTGAGGAACTCGTGGCCCACGACCTCGAATTCCACGGCATCATCACCCGGTCCGCAGGTAACGCCTACCTGGGCAGCCTTCTCGAAGCGCTGTCCAGCCGTACGGTCCGTGCCCGCATCTGGCGCGGACTTACCCAGGAGAAGGCCGTGGCACACACCTTGGCCGAGCACAAGGCCATAGCTGACGCCTTGGAGCGTGGTGACGCCGAGCTGGTGAGGGCTCTGGTCACTGTCCACATCAGCGGTGTGGAAACGTGGCTGAGGCAGGCGCTGTAACTGGGCCGCGCGCACGAATCCACCAACCGCTGGGGCCGCCCCTCCGAAAGATGGGCGGCCGCAGCAGCAGGTTTAGCCAGGGCTACTGGTAGAGGTTGGGCTTGATCTCGTCCGAATCGATATTCTTGGCGTCGTACCAGTAGAAACCGGTGTCCACCACCTTCTCCACCTTGTCGCCCTTGATGGCGGCCACGGCAGCCTTGACTGTTTCGTAGCCAATTCCCACCGGGTTTTGGGTGACGGCTCCGGCCATCAGGCCGGACCTGATGGCATCGATCTGTGCCTTGCCGGAGTCGAAGCCGACGATGGTCAGCTTTCCCTTGAGACCCAGTTCTTCAACAGCCTTGACGACGCCGATAGCCGACCCCTCGTTGGTGCCGTACATGCCCTTGAGGTTGGGGTTGGCCGTCACGATGGCCTTGGCCGCATCAGCTGAGAGGAGCTGATCGCCGCCGGCGTACTGGATGGCCACGATTTTGACGTTCGGGTGGTTCTTTTCGATGTATTCCTTGAAACCGTCGCGGCGGTCCGTACCGGATTTGGAGGTCTGGTCGTGGCCGATGATCGCGATGTCACCTGAACCGCCAATGAGCTCGGCGAGATGTTTGGCGGCCTCCGCCGCGGCAGCCTTGTTGTCCGTGGAGGCAGTGGTCACAGGGATATCCGAGTCAACACCGGAGTCGAAGGCGATGACCGGGATGTTCTTGCTCTTGGCCTGCTCAAGCAAAGGGGTGGCCGCCTGTGAGTCCAGGGCGGCGAAACCAATCGCGGCCGGCGACTTGCCCAGCGCGGTAGTGAGCATCTGGATCTGCTGATCCACGTCCTTTTCGGTGTTGGGGCCTTCGAAGCTGACTTCGACGTCGAACTCCTTCGCTGCCTTGTCGGCGCCCTGCTTCACGGCCTGCCAGAACTGGTGCTGGAAGCCTTTGGAGACGATGGCGATGTATTGTTTCGCTCCCCCTGGGGCGGATGCTCCGGGGGTTCCCGCGGGCGCTTCACAGCCGGCAATGGCTACGACGCCCAGGGCCAGACCGGACAGGGTGAGGAAACTGCGCCGGTCGAAAGTGGACTTGTTCATGTGTGAAAACTCCGTTGTTTTTCTCAGTGGAAGAGGATGGGGAAGAGGATGGTTCATTTGGGACGTCTCGCGGACCCGGTGGAGGAACTACGTGGCGGCCTCCTTCCGGCGAAGCATGTCCAGGTAGACAGCTACCAGGATGACGACGCCGATGGCCACGTTCTGCCATTCCTGCGGCACCGAGATGACGCGCAGGCCGTTGGTGAGGACGGACATGATGAGGGCACCGATCACCGTTCCCACGATGGAACCCTTGCCTCCGGCCAGGGACGTTCCACCAATCACGACGGCGGCAATCGCCTGGAGTTCATATCCCATGCCCTGCCCCGGCTGGGCGGAGTTGAGCCGGGCGGCGATGATGACGCCGGCCAGCCCGGTGAACGCCCCGGCCGCGGTGTAGATCCAGAGCTTCCAGCTGCGGACATTGATGCCGGAGAGGGCCGTCGCTTCCTCGTTGGAGCCGATGGAGAAGGTATAGCGGCCCAGAAGCGTCTTGCTCATCACCACGCCGGCAATGGTGGCCACGGCGAAGAAGATGAAGACCGCGTTGGGAACCACCAGCCCCGCAATGGGTTTGCCCAGGGCGAGGTTGGAGAACCCCTCGGTGCCGGTGAAGTAGATGGGCTTGGTTCCGGAGACCACCAGCGCCATGCCCTGGCAGACGAGCATGGTGGCCAGCGTGGCGATGAAGGGCGGGATTTTCAGGAAGGAAATGAGGAACCCGTTCACCGCCCCGATCAGCGCTCCCATCAGGATGCCGCCCACCACCCCGGCCCACATCGGCAGGCCCAGGTAGGTCAGTACAACACCCACCATCACCGAACACAGACTCATGCCGGTGCCCACTGACAGGTCGATGCCGCCGGTGATGATGACAAACGTCGCTCCGAGCGCCAGGAGGCCGATGACCACCGTGGAGAGCAGGATGTCCGAGAGGTTGCCCGGCAGCAGGAACCGCGAGTTCATGACGCCGAAGAAGACCACCAGGATAATCAGGGAGCCGAAGGCCAGGAGCTGCTGCAGGGAAGAGCGAAGCCGCAGGGAGAGACCCTGCACCCGCGGAGGTGAGGACGGGGCCGTCAGCGCCTTGGACTCTTTCGGCTTGGGGGTTTCTACGATGCTCATAAGGTTGGTGCTCCTGTGGTGATGGAGACGCGCCGGGTGGCAAGTTCCATGATGTTTTCCTGGGTGGCTTCGGCGTTGCTGAGGAAACCGGTGATTCGCCCTTCGCACATAACGGCGATCCGGTGGGACAGGCGAAGGACTTCGGGCAGTTCGGATGAAATCATGATGATCGCCTTGCCAGCAGCTGCGAGTTCGTTGAGGAGCTTGTAGATCTCGTCCTTGGCTCCGACGTCGATGCCCCTGGTGGGCTCATCAAAGATCAGGATGTCGCAGTCCTTGACCAGCCATTTCGCAATGACGACCTTCTGTTGATTGCCGCCGGAGAGATTCCGGGCCAGCTGCCTGATGGACGGCGTTTTGATCCGGAGTTTCCGCGCGTATTCGTCGGCCGTCCGGCGGAGCGAGGCATCACGGATGAACCCCGCCGCCGAGTTTTCGGCGAGTGAGGACAGCATGATGTTCTCCTTCACGTCGCGTTCCAGCATGAGACCAAGATGCTTGCGGTCCTCCGAGAGGTAGCCGATGCCAAGCTTGGCGGCGGCCGCAGGGTTCGGGATCCGCACGTCATCCCCCTTCACCTGCAGCCGTTCAAAACTGGCCTTGTCCGCGCCCACGAGTGCCCGGGCCACTTCGGTACGCCCGGCTCCCATGAGCCCAGCAAAGCCCAGGATCTCGCCACGGCGCAGCGCGAAGCTGACACCCTTGAGCAGTGAAGGGGTGGTGAGTCCCGCAACGGAGAGCACGACGTCGTCTGTATTGTCCGCTTCGTCCGCCGCCGGCCGCTGTTCGCCGGAAATCGAACGGCCCACCATAAGCGAGATGACCTCCCGCATGGTGGTTTCCCCGGTGTCCACGGTGTCCACGTATTCGCCGTCGCGGATGACTGTGATGCGCTGGGATATCTGCTTGAGCTCGTCCATGCGGTGCGAGATATAGATCACGCCTGTCTCCGGCGACACAAACCCGCGGATCAGTTCATGGAGGGTGGCCACTTCGGCGTCGTTCAGGGCGGCGGTGGGCTCGTCCATGATGATCACTTTGGAATCGTGGCTCAGGGCTTTGGCGATCTCCACCATCTGCTGTTTGGCCACGGTCAGTTCACCGCAGCGCTCCCGCGGGTCCAGCTTCAGGCTCATCCGGTCAAACAGGTCCTGGGTTTTCCGGTTGAGGGCTCGCTCGCTCAGCATGCCATAGCGGCGCGGTTCGCGGCCGATGTAGATATTCTGCGCCACGGTCAGGTCCGGCATCAGGTTGAACTCCTGATGGATGATGCTGATGCCCAGTTCCTGGGCGTGCTTCGGTCCGGCCGGCGTAAAGGCCACCCCGTTGAGCTCGAACGTTCCCTCGTCGGGGACGTAGATGCCCGAGAGCAGCTTCATCAGCGTTGATTTGCCCGCACCGTTTTCGCCCACCAGGGCGAGCACCTCACCGTGCCGAAGGTCCAGCTGCATGTTATGCAGTGCTCTGACCCCAGGGAAGGTCTTCCCCACGCCGCGCACGGACAACAGCGTTGTTTGATCCGCGGTCATGCTTTCACCTCGTCTTGCTGGTTGAGTGTTGGTCCGGATGCCGGCGGCGTCCGCAGTCCGTAAGTGCGGATTGCAGTGCCCTCAAGTAACGCGTGTCTGTCCGCCGGGTCCAGGTCTGCGGCCAGTTCCAGCAGCACTTCCAGGGTGCGGCGGTAGGGTGCACCCAGCGTGCTGACCGGCCAATCCATGCCGATCATGAGCCGTTCAGGCCCAAAAGCCGTCAGCGCCTCTTCCCACAGAGGACGCAGTGCCTCCGCCGTGTATTCGAGTCCGGGCAGATGCAGTCCCGATACCTTCGCAACGGTGTTGGGCAACTCCGCCAGCGCGCGGAATTCCCGGCGCCAGCGCTCCAACTCGGGGTCCGCCCCTTTGCCGCCGGCCGGGATACTGTCCGTGAGCGGCGGTTTGCCCAGGTGATCGAGGATCACGGTGAGTTCGGGAAGGTCACGGGCAAGGGCGACGGCGCGCTGCAGGTGGCGGGGGTAGGCATCCGGAATGTCCAGGGGCAGGCCTTTGGACGCCAGCCGCTTCAGCGATTCGCGAACCTCCGGAAGCTCGAGGAAGTTGTCCCGTGGATCGTCGTGGACCAGGTGCCGGACGCCGCGGAACTTCGGGTTCTGGCCCAGCCGCTCCAGCTCCGCCTCTGCCAGCTCGGGCTGTTCCAACGGTATCCAGCCGACGACGGCAAGCACCCAGTCGTTGCGGTCAGCGGCGGCGAGCATGGATTCCGTATCCGCGAGGGTGTCGTCGGCCTGAACGAGCACCGCTCCGGTGACTCCAGCATCCACGAGCGTTTCGTGCGCCTCCGCTTCGCGGTAGCTGCGGAAGAGGGCTCCATGCTGGGGACCAAGCCAGGAGTAGGGACGCCGGGGCGCGCCCGCACCGCCAGGCTGCCCGGAGGCAGGCGCCAGTTCCCACAAGTGAAGATGTGCATCGATCATGACGGAATCAACCCCAGCCGTGAAAGTTCTGCCCAAAGTGCCTCGGGAACCTCTTCAGCCATCCGGGCTGCGTTGTCGCTGATCTGCTCGGGAGCCGTTGCCCCAACTGTCACGTTGACCACGGCGGCGTGACGCAGGCCGAACTGAAGCGCCGCCGTCGGAAGTTCCACTGCGAAGCTGCCGCAGATGGCTGCGAGCTGCCGGGCGCGTTCCAGCTGTGCGTGCGGCGCCTGCCCGTAGTTGTAGTGCGCGTCGTCGGGTACATTGTGCCTGGCCAGCAGCCCGGAATTGTAGGCACCGACGTTGACCACTCCCGTGCCCTTCTCCACGCAGCGCTGCAGAAGCGGGACCTCGGGCTGCTCCAGCAGCGTGTACCGGCCCGCCAGCATCACCAGGTCCAGGTCCGCGGCCTCGACGCAGTCAAGGGCCGCTTCCGCTGAGTTGAGCCCGACGCCGATGGCGCGCACCAGCCCCTCGGCACGCAGCTTTTCGAGGGCTGGAAGTCCGTCACGGATGCCTCCGGCGAGGTCGTGGACGTCTGCGTCGTGCAGGTAGGCGATGTCCACGTAATCCAGGCCGAGGCGTTCGAGTGATTCTTCGATGCTTTGCCGGATCCCACGCTCGGAGAAGTCCCAGACGCGGCGGCTGGCGGCGGGCACGTCGAAGCCTTCGGAGTCGCGTGGTGCTCCCGGAGCTTGCTCAGCCTTCTGGTCAGTGCCGCCCATCAGCACGCCCTGCTTGGGTTCCAGGAGGCGTCCGACCTTTGTGGAAAGGGCAAACTCCTGCCTCGGCTTGTCCTTTAACACCGAACCCAGACGGCGCTCGGAAAGGCCCAGACCATAGTGCGGAGCGGTGTCAAAGTACCTGATGCCGGCGTCCCAGGCGGCCTCGACAACCGCCGATGCCTGGCTGTCCGGCACGGCCCGGTAGAGGTTGCCGATCCCTGCCCCGCCGAAACCCAGCCTGCCGAGCTGCAGCGCGCGTGCGCCTGAAGAAATGTCCGCGTTCATGGCAGCTCCCAGACCAGCGGAACGCCGGAATCATTGCCGCTGTAATCGTCCTCGATCTCCAGCAGCTCAGCCATGCGGGCCTGCCAGGCGACGTTGGCGGGATGTTGGGCGAGTTCCCGGCGCATTGCCTTATAGTCGTCCACTTCCACGACATGAATCAGCTCGCGGCCGCTGCGCCAGATCCGCCAGCTGGCAACGCCGGCGTCCTTCAAGGCGGTCACCAGCTCCGCCGGGATGGCGGCGTGGGCGTCGGCATAGGCCTGTGCGGCCCCGGGCTTCAGCTTGGTGTGCAGGACTATGGTCTCAGGCATCGGCCGGGGCCTCTTTGAGAGCCTGCTCCCGGACCAAGTCCGTGGCGGAGCCGGGCGAGTCCGCGCTCCAGGTGACGCCGTCGGGGAAGCGGTAGCTGGCCAATGTGCGTCGGTGCATTTCGGCGCCGGCGCCAGGGGCTGACGGCGGCCAGTAGCATCCTCCGTGTACATCCACGGGGGTGACGAAATGCTCGTGGAGATGATCCACAAATTCAATCATACGGTCGTCCTTCTCTCCCGAGACGGCGATGAAATCGAACATTGATAGATGTTGGACTGCTTCGCAGAGGCCGACGCCGCCGGCGTGCGGGCACACACGGACCCCGAACTTGGCCGCGAGCAGCAGGATGGCGATGTTCTCGTTCACACCCGCCACGCGCGCGGCATCCAGCTGGAGCACTTCGATGGATTGTGCCTGCAGCAGTTGCTTGAACATGACCCGGTTCTGCACGTGCTCCCCGCTGGCCACCGGAATGGGTGCCACGCCCCGGGCAATGGCGGCGTGGCCCAGAATGTCGTCCGGGCTGGTGGGTTCCTCGATCCAGGCGATGTCGTAGGGTGCCAGATGCGCCATCCATTCAATGGCTTCCTGCACATCCCACCGCTGGTTGGCGTCAACGGCGATCTTGATGTCCGGGCCCACAGCCTGGCGGGCGGCACGGACACGCCGGATGTCATCCTGCAGCGAGGCTCCCACCTTGAGCTTGATCTGGGTAAATCCATCGGCCACGGCTTCCTTGGCCAGGCGGGCGAGCTTCTGGTCGCTGTACCCGAGCCAGCCGGGCGTGGTGGTGTAGCCGGCGTAGCCCTCAACGAGGAGCCGCGCGTGTCGTTCAGCCCGCCCCGGCTCGGCGCGTTGGAGGATTTCCAGCGCCTCCTCAGGAGTCAGGGCATCGCTGAGGTAGCGGAAGTCCACCAGGGCAACGATCTCCGCAGGGCTCAACCCGGCCAGCAGCTCCCACAGCGGAAGGCCGGCGCGCTTGGCTTTCAGGTCCCACAGGGCATTCACCACAGCGCCGATCGCCATGTGCATCACGCCCTTTTCCGGACCAAGCCACCGCAACTGGGAGTCGTGGACCAGCAGTTTCCAGCTTGCGCCCATGTCATCCAGCAGTTCTTCGACACTCCGGCCCAGGATGTGGGGGCGCAGGGCATCGATCGCGGCAGCTTCCACCTCATTCCCGCGCCCGATGGTGAAGACAAAGCCGTGGCCTTCCAAGCCGTCTCCGGCATCTGTGCTGATGATGAGGTAGGCGGCCGAGTAATCGGGGTCCGGGTTCATCGCGTCCGAGCCGTCCAGTTCCCGGGAGGTAGGGAAGCGGATGTCAAAGGTCTGTACCGCGGTGATGACGCTCATAATGCTCCTGAATGTGCAGCCGCCCTGGGTGGCGCTTCGTGGCCGGCCGGGCGCATTGTCAAGCAGCCGGCGGATGATCTGGATTAACCTAAACATCCGATGTTTCGCTTGTCAATGGGTCACTTTTGCGTAGTATTAGGGAAACCGTGCAGCAAAAGCTCGGATGTTATCGGCACTTTTGCCTCACAGATCAAGGGAGACCATGAGTATCAAGCTGGCCCGGTTGGGCGAACGCGGACAGGAAGAACCGGCGGTGGTTACCGTTGACGCAAACGGGGGCGAAAAATACTTCAGCCTTGCGCCACTGACCCGCGACATCGACGGCTCCTTCTTCGCCAATGACGGCATCGGACGCACCCGGCAGGCGCTCCGCGCCGGGGAACTGCCCGAGCTTTCAGCCGCGGGCCTCCGCGTCGGGGCCCCCATTGCGCGCCCCGGCTCCGTTGTCTGCATCGGCATGAACTACGCCGCGCACGCCGCCGAATCGGGCTCCGCCCCGCCGGAAATCCCCGTGGTTTTCCTCAAACCCTCCAACACGGTCAGTGGCCCGTTCGACGCCGCTCCCATCCCGCCGTCGTCGGAAAAGTACGACTGGGAAGTTGAGCTGGGTGTGGTGATCGGGAAGGAAGCCACATATCTGTCCGACGCTTCCATAGCCATGGACTACGTCGCCGGGTACGTGGTCGCCAACGATCTTTCCGAGCGCGAATACCAACTGCCGGGCGCCGCCGGCCAATGGACCAAGGGCAAATCCCTGCCCGCCTCCACGCCGCTGGGCCCATGGCTTGTTCCCGCCGATGAGGTTGACGCCGGCCGGCTGCGGCTGAGGTCCCTGGTCAACGGCGAAGGCCGGCAGGATTCCTCGACGGCGGATCTCATCTTTGACGTTGCCACACTGGTCCACCACGTCAGCCAATACATGCTCCTCGAACCGGGCGACGTGATCCTGACGGGCACCCCCGAGGGTGTGGCCCTGTCCGGCCGCTTCCCGTATCTCCAGCCCGGCGACGTGGTGGAGCTCGATATTGAAGGCCTGGGCCGCCAGCGCCAGGAGTTTTACCGGCAAGGAGCAGCAGAGTGAACAGTTCAGAATTTGACGGCCTGGTGGCGATCGTCACCGGCGGGGCCTCAGGCATTGGCGCAGCAGTTGCAGACCGGCTCCGGGCTGGCGGCGCCCGGGTCGCGGTCCTGGACCTGAACGCGTCAGGGACTTCGCATTTTGGTGTCGAATGCAATGTGGCGGACGATGCTTCCGTGCGGTCCGCCGTCGAAAGCGTCACGGCCCGCTTCAGCCGGCTGGACATCGTGGTGAACAACGCCGGTATCGGAGCGATAGGCGACGTCGCCGCGAATGACGACGACGAATGGGCCCGCGTGCTGGACATCAACGTCGTCGGGGTGGCCAGGGTGACGCGCGCAGCCCTGCCGCATCTGCGTCAGTCGCCGTCCGCGGCCATCGTCAACACATGCTCCATCGCGGCGACGGCGGGGCTCCAGCAGCGGGCGCTGTACTCGGCGTCGAAGGGCGCCATCCTATCCCTGACGCTGGCCATGGCCGCAGACCACATCCGTGAGGGCATCCGCATAAATTGCGTCAATCCAGGAACTGTGGATACCCCCTGGGTGGCCCGGCTGCTTAGCTCATCAGCGGACCCCGAAGCCGAGCGTGCCGCGCTCAACGCCCGCCAGCCTCACGGCAGGCTCGTTGCAGCCGAGGAAGTGGCGGAGGCCGTGGCCTACCTGGCGAGCCCTCGCTCAGGGTCCACGTCCGGCACCGCCCTGGCGGTGGACGGCGGGATGCAAGGCCTGCGGCTGCGGCCACCAGGGTAGCTTCCCAGCGTAACCAAACTGGCCGCTACCTCCCCGCGACCCCTGTTGGCCTATGCTCAGCAGAGCGATTCAACTGCGCAGTTCAACGACGAACCTCACCGGGAGACACGGCATGACCAACTGGCGGATCAGAGACTTCCACTCAGCGGACCTGGACGGGATCCTGCACCTGTGGGAGACGCTCAAGGCCACCAACGTCGAACCCGTCTATGCCCTCTCCGAGGTGCTGGCGTCGTGCGAAAAGGACCATGCCGTGGTGGCGGTGCAGGGCGACCAGGTGGTGGGTGCCGCCGTCGGACGTGCCGCGCATGACCAGGGCTGGATCGTCTTCCTGGCCACCCTCCCGGACTACCGGGGCCGCGGCATCGGCACGTCGCTGCTGGCCGCCGTCGAAAACCGCATGGCCCCGCACGGGCTCAACAAGCTCTCCGCCCTGATGCCCGAGGCGGAAACCCGGGTGGAGGCATTCCTCAGCCGCGGGTTCGCACTCAAGAAGAACCTGCGTTATTTCGAGCGGACCATCCCCGTCCAGCGCCAAGAGCTCGGCGCGCTGGGCCAGCTGGGCGGACGGATCCTGGCCCGTGACCTGTGGGAAAACGTGGCCGGCATGCGGAAGGAAAAGGAACTCCTGGAGCGCCGCCTGGTCCTTCCCCTCGCGGAGGCCGACCTCGCCGATGAGTACGGCGTGGTTCCGCCGCGCGCCGTTGTGCTTTTTGGCCCTCCCGGCACCGGCAAAACCACCTTCGCGAAGGCGATCGCCTCCCGGCTGGAGTGGCCCTTTGTGGAGGTGTTCCCGTCGCGGCTCGCGTCCGATCCGAAGGGGCTGGCCGGCGCGCTGCGCGAGACGTTCCTGGAAATCGCTGAGCTCGAGCACTGTGTGGTGTTCATCGACGAGGTGGAAGAAATCGCCTCGCAGCGCTCCGGTGAGCCACCGTCGCCGCTGCAGGGCGTCACCAACGAGCTCCTGAAGATCATCCCGGCCTTCCGCGAACAGCCTGGCCGCCTGCTGGTCTGCGCCACCAACTTCATCAAATCCCTGGATACCGCCTTCCTTCGCCATGGCCGGTTCGACTACGTCATCCCCATCGGCCTGCCCGACCGCCAGGCCCGCGAAGCAATGTGGCAGCGCTTTATCCCCGCCGCCGTTGTGGACGACGTGGATGTGGAACTCCTGGTAGACCGGACCGAGGGATTCTCCCCTGCTGACATCGAGTACGCGGCCCGCAGCGCGTCCCAGCGTGCGCTGGAAAAGGCAGTGTACGACGACGGTGGGGCGGCCTCCGGGGGCAGTGTTTCAGTCCGCGAGGCGGTGCGGAAAGGGCCCTCCACTCAGGACTACCTTGACGCGATCGGTGACACGCGGACCACCGTCAGTGAAGATGTCCACCAGGACTTCCTGGAGGACATCGACCGCCTGGGCCGCGTCTAAGGCTTTCCTGTCCGCGTCGGTCCTGGCGCGGTTGGTCGCGGGATATCCACATAGGCCATCTGCTGCGCTGTTATTGTCGGAGGCTGCTGGGATGCTGTGGGTATGGAGAACACGGCAGCAGTAGAGGTGCTGGAGGCCATCGAGGCTTCCGTTGCTGCTGTGGGTGTGATTGTGCGCCGGAAGGGGCCCGGGGGCGGGTCTGGTGTTGATCTGCTGCGGCAACAGGCTGATGACTGGCTGGAGATCCTGGCGGAGGGTGCCCGGCTGCAGGCAAAGTCGGCAGCCCTGATAGTGCGCGCCGCTGCCGGGTTCGCCGACACCACAAGGGCTATGGCGGCGCCGGAGGCGTTGCCGCAGGAGCGGACCGCGCAGGAGATGGCCATCGTCGCCGAGGCGCCGCGGGGGGTGTCAGATTGTTTGTGTAGGAGGGCTGTAGTCGCTGGATGATTGGAGAATCATTGTGGCTATGACGAAACCGCGTGAAGAGCTGGTAGAGCAGTTGGCCCGCAAGGCCGCGGCGGCTGGCAGCATGGATGCGTTGAAGGCTTCGGGTGCGTTCGATGAGCTGATGAACCAGATCGATTCCGGGCAGTTGGAACTCGACGGCAAAGACGGTTTCATTCAGCAGCTGATCAAGGCCTCGCTGGAACGCGGGCTGCAGGCCGGGCTCTCCGGGCATCTGGGCTATGACAAGGGCGATCCGATCGGGCGTTTCCTGCCCAACTCCCGCAACGGGTCGTATCCGAAGACACTTGGAACCTCTGCCGGGGACGTGGATCTGGCCGTGCCTCGGGACCGCGAAGGGTCCTTCACCCCGCATCTGGTGCCGAAGGGTGCCCGCCGGACGGGTGGTCTGGATGACATGATTATCAGCCTCTACGCCGGCGGGATGACAGTCCGGGACATCGCCCACCATCTGGAATCCACGCTCGGCACGGAGCTGTCCCACGAGACGATTTCCAAGATCACCGACGAGGTCCTGGACGAGGTCCTCGAATGGCAGAAGCGACCCTTGGAGCCGCTTTATCCGATCCTGTATCTGGACGCGATCATTATCAAGGTCCGCGACGGACACCAGGTGCAGAACCGTGCCGCGCACATTGCCGTGGGCGTGGACATGGACGGCATCAAGCACGTTCTGGGGATCTGGGTCGAAGCCACCGAGGGCGCGAAGTTCTGGGCAGGGGTCTGCGCGGAACTCGCCAACCGCGGTGTGAAGGACGTCCTGATCGTCTGCTGCGACGGGCTTACTGGCTTCCCTGAGGCGATCGGCGCGACGTGGCCGGCCGCGACCGTCCAGACCTGTGTCGTTCACCTGATCCGTGCCTCGATGCGTTTCATCGGCTACCAGGACCGGAAGAAGGTCGCCTCCGCCCTGCGGCCGGTTTACACCGCCCCGACGGCCGATGCAGCGCAGGAGGCACTCGACGCGTTCGAGGCCTCCGATCTGGGACGGAAGTATCCCGCGACTGTACGAACCTGGCGGAACGGTTGGGAGAAATTCACCCCCTTCCTGGCGTTCCCGCCGCCGGTGCGTCGGATCATCTACACCACCAACGCGATTGAGTCGCTGAACTACCAGCTGCGCAAGATCATCAAGAACCGCGGGCATTTCCCCAACGACCAGGCCGCCGTGAAACTGCTCTGGCTGGCGATCTGCAACATCGAGGACAAACGCGCCAGCGACCGGGCCAAACTTGAGGGCCGAGCCCGGGAGAACCGTGCCAAGACGGTCAACAAACTCATAGAGGGAACCTTCACGCAAGGATGGAGCGAAGCCCTTGGCGTCCTCGTTCTGAACTATCCCGACAGACTCGGACCCTACCTAAACCGATGAGGCTCCACCTCTCTTACACAAATAACTTGACAGGCTCGCCGCGTGCGTTATGACCGTCAGTGAACGCACCGCCGGGGCCCTGCTGGCCGAAGCCTGTGAACTGACAGCCTCGCTGCCCTTGACTCTCGGCGCGTTGCAGGCAGGGTCGATTTCGTGGCAGCATGCCCGGGCAATGGTGGATGAAACGAGCAGCCTGGACCCAGCCGGGGCCCAGGCGCTGGAGGCGCATTTCCTGGACCCGGATGCGGGGAATCCGGCACGGAGCTGCCCGGCCGGGGAGCTCGTGCCGTCCCGGTTCCGGCACAAGGCCAGGACCTGGCGGGAACGCCACCACCCGGACAGCATCGAAAAACGGCACGCCAGGAGCGCCGAGGACCGGAGGCTCGAGTACGCCCCGGACCGCGACGGCATGGCCTGGCTCAGCGCCTACTTGCCCGCCGACGCCGCCGCCGGGATCTGGAACCGGGCCACAGCCGCCGCACGGGCGTTGCAGGGACCCACCGAGCCGAGGACCCTCACCCAGCTCCGCGCCGACACTGCCGCGACCTGGCTGCTCGGCGCCGGCGGCGAATCCGCTTCCGGCCTAAGCACGGCTCACCCAACGGCGGAGAACAGCACCATTGGCGGGGTCGGTACTGGCGGGGTGCCGTCACCGGCCGCGCAGGTCCTGATAACGGTTCCGGTGTTCTCGCTGCTGGGTCTCACCGACGAACCGGCAGTGCTGGACGGCTACGGACCCATCCCGGCAACCATGGCAGCCCGGCTCGTCGCCGACGGGGCTGATTCCTTCCACCGGGTCCTGACCGACCCCCCGCACCGGAGCACCGTTGGAGATCGGACGGACCACTGCAGCAACCACTCCCTCGACAACGAAGCAGACCACCTCCTCGCCTGGAACGACGGCGGCACCACCGGCATCAACAACCTCGGCCAACCCTGCCCCAAACACCACAGACTCAAACACACCACCCGCTGGCAACCCACCCCAGCCAGCAAAAACGAACCACCCGGCTGGACCTCACCCACCGGACGCCACTACCAAAGCGAACAACAGGACTGGGAACCCACACCCTGGCCAGACGATATCCCAAAAGGGCTCCAGGACCAGCGCGACAACCCAGAAGCGGACCTGCCCCTAGACCCCTTCCCCGACCGGGCATCCTTCCAAGCCGTCTAGAACCACTGCTGCCCCTTAACGCCGGGCGCCGGAGCAATGGAGCCGGTCAGCAACGGTGCCGCTCAGCAACGCGGCGCCCCGTCCACGAATCACTTCACTTCCGACTGCCCTGCCCTGCCAGGGGACCTCAAGAATCCGCTCGCGCCGAAGGAAGCTGTGGAATGGGGCGGGGTGCCCGCAGTAATCTTTGACCATGTCCTCGAACCCACTCCGCCATGCCATGGCCCGCATGGGCGGCCGTGATCCGCACGAAGCGCATCGCGCCGCCACCCCGTTGGAGCTCTTCTTCGACCTGACCTTCGTGATCGCCTTTGGAGTGGCCGGCAGCCAGTTCGCCCACGAGATTGCCGAGGCCCACTTTGCCGCAGGACTCCTGGGGTTCGGCTTCGCCATGTTCGCGGTGATCTGGGCGTGGATCAACTTCACCTGGTTTGCGAGCGCCTACGACACTGACGACTGGATCTTTCGTGTGGTCACCATGGTCCAGTTGCTGGGTGTCCTGATCCTGGCGATGGGCATCGAGCCGTTGTTCCGGTCGCTCGTTGAAGGCAAGAACGTGGACAACGCCGTCATAGTGGGCGGCTACGTGATCATGCGGCTGGCCCTCGTCTTCCAATGGATCCGCGCGTCACGGCAGGACCCCGCCCGCCGTCAGACGTGCCTGCGTTACGCCAAATACCTTGGGCTGGTCCAGCTCGGGTGGATCGCGGTGCTGGTCATCCAGGCCGACGTGCTCACCACCATGTTGATGACCGTGCCCCTGTTCATACTGGAGATGGCTGCGCCGTACTTCGCTGAACGCAACGCAACCACACCTTGGCACGCGCACCACATCGCCGAGCGTTACGGCCTGCTGGCCATCATCGCCCTGGGCGAGTGCCTCATCGGCGCCATCGAAACGCTCCGGGCTATCGTGGCACTCCACGGTTGGAGCCTCGATGCGGGGCTGGTGGGCTTCGGCGGCACGGCGTTGGCGTTTGGCATGTGGTGGATGTACTTCATCCTGCCGGCCGGCCGCGCTTTGCACCTGCGCCGCCACCGTTCCTATTTCTTCGGCTATGGACACATGCCTGTCTTCGCCGCGATTGCGGCCACCGGGGCAGGGCTCCACGTTGTGGCCTACTACATCGACCATGTGGGCAACATCAGCGCCGCCGTAGCCGTGGCCAGCGTTGCGGTGCCGGTAGCCATCTTTAAGGTATCGCTGACCTGGCTGTTGAGCGTCATGATCTGCGTGGACCGCATAGTGGTGGCCGTAGCAGCAGGCGTGATTGCCGCGATGGCCGGATCCATTGGGATGGCCGCGGCGGGGGTCCCGGTTCCCGCTTGCCTGCTGGTGATCGTGTTTGCGCTCGGAGTTTCGATTGTCATCGATGAACGCCGCGCTGCCGAAAGAATGCACACTGCCCTTGAACAACTTGAGAAGAAGGCCCAGGCTCCCCATCCGGCCTAGGACTCGCGGGAGTCAGGAGTCCCGCTGCCGGACTCCTCGTAAGAGAGGTTCTCGTAGTCCGTGTCGTCCTCCTCGTCCAGCCGGTCGTCCAGTTCCTTGAGCAACCAGGGGTTCACCCGCGCGAGGATCTTCCGGACCTCCTCCACCCCGACGGCGGCGTAAAGTACGGGCCGGGCGTCGTCGTAGCGAGTGACGGGGGGCTTGTCCGGCCACTTTTCAGCCAAGGCCTTCACTCGCTCCGGGAGTGAGTTGTGCGCGTTGTCCGCGATCTTCACCAGTGCAGCATCGTGGTCCTCGGCGATGAAGCGGATCCCGGCCTGGTAATCGTCCGGATCGTCGTGCAGCCGCTTGGTGACGCGCTCGATGATGCCCACGGCCCGGTCGGAAACGCCCATATCCAGGAGGGCCTGGCGGGTCATCGGGGTGTCCTCGGCGATGTCGTGCAGGTAGCCAGCGATCCGGATGTCGTCATCAAAATCAGCAAGGGCGTCCCCGACGGCGATCACGTGGTCCCGATAAGGGCGCTTGAGCTTGTCCTTCTGCCGGTTGTGGGCCACCTCGGCCAGGACCTTGGCGGTCTCGACGGTGAAACGCGGGGTCCGTGTAACCGGGGAGCCGGCTTCCGTGAATTCCAATTCAGACATGGCTACAGCCTACGCGCCGGTTCAGACTAGGCGCCTGCCACGCCTTTCCAGACCCAGGGGTTCCGCGGCAGCGTATCAGGGTCGAAGACGGCGAGCGCCTGCTTCAGCGTTCCGGCGGGCAGCCCCAGCGATTCCAGCAGCAGGTCACGGACCCCTGCCGCGGTAACGCCTGCGCGGGCGAGGTCGCCCAGCGTCACCGCGCCGTCGCGCTTGGCCAGCCGGACGCCGTCGGAATTCACCACCAGCGGCACATGGGCATATTCCGGCTCGGGCATATTCAGAAGTGACGCAAGGTATGCCTGGCGGGGAGTGGAGGCCAGAAGATCGTCCCCACGGACAACCTGGTCGATGCCCTGCGCGGTGTCATCCACAACCACAGCCAGGTTGTATGCGGTCACGCCGTCGTTTCGGCGCAACACAAAGTCGTCCACCACCCCGGTAAACTCCCCGTGCATCACGTCCCGGACCTTGTATTCGGGGACCGTGGACCTCAGCCGGATTGCGGCTGGCCTGCTGGACCGCTTGAATTCCAGCTCGGCGGGGTCCAGGTACCGGCAGGTACCGGGGTAAGCGCCCTGCGGTGCGTGGGGGGCGGACGGCGCCTCCTGGATCTCCCGCCGCGTGCAGAAACACTCATAGGTCAGTCCCGATGCAGCCAACCGGCTGATTGCATCCGCATACAGCGCACCGCGTGCAGTCTGATGGACGACGGCGCCGTCCCAGGTCACGCCGACAGCCGCCAGATCGCGGAGCTGCTCCACCTCCGCTCCGGCCCGCGCGCGGTCCAGGTCCTCCACGCGCAACAAAAAGTCCCGCCCTGTAGAGCGGGCAAAGAGCCAGGCCAGCAAGGCCGTGCGGAGGTTGCCGACATGGAGGTCACCGGAAGGGCTGGGGGCGAAGCGGCCGGCGGAGGTCATGGATCAACCCTATGCGGAACAACACAAGAGCCCCTCAGCTACCGAACGTCTCCGGGGAGACGGGCTCGGTGGCTCAGGGGCTCTTGCCGTGCCGGGCCGGGAGCGTCATTCCCGGCCCTGCGCACTGCTTTGCGGACAGACGATGCGTGAACAAGTGTCAATCAGCGGCGGCCTCCTTGCGGGAAGCGGAACCAGGGACCGGGTGGTGTGCCGGGGAGCCTGTAGCCTTTGGGAATCGGCGGTAGCCTCTGCCCTGTTGCCATTATCTGAGCAGACGCCATACAGTTGGCGCAACCGATGGGGAATTGATTGGTCAGTCTGACCAATGTCCACCCCTTGCACCGACAGGAAAATGATCAGATTGCAGGAATTGGACGCAACGGACAAAAGGATCCTCAATGCCTTGGACGATGATCCCCGCGTCCCCATCATGGTGCTGGCCCAGCGGCTGGGCCTGGCGCGCGGCACTGTGCAGTCGCGCCTGGAGCGGATGACAGCGTCGGGCGCCCTGCGTCCCAACAGCAGCCGCGTGCTTCCCGCAGCCCTCGGACGCGGGGTGGCCGCCGCTGTGAGCGCCGAACTGGACCAGAGCCACCTTAACGAAGCCATCGCCGCGCTGCGCGATATCCCTGAGGTCCTGGAGTGTCATGCCCCTGCCGGCGACACGGACCTGTTGATCCGTGTGGTGGCCACCAGCCCCGATGACCTCTACCGCGTCTCCGAGGAGATCCGGCTCTGCCCGGGGATCGTCCGCACCTCCACGAGCATGTTCCTGCGCGAGGTCATCCCGTACCGGACCACGGGGCTCCTGGAGGGCTGACCCCTTGGCGGTACAGGCGGTCGCCCTGCAGCCCCGAAGGGGAGGTCTCCCCATCGCACCCGCAGCCCCATCGCCGCTAGGCTGGCACGGGAATTCATTCAGGGGGGGTCATGGCGGGGAACTTTTACGGCGGAGACGTGGCACAGCTGCGACGGCTCGCCAAGGATCTTGCGGGCGGAGCCAACAGGCTGGACCTGCTCGGTCAGCAGCTCAGCAGCATGGTCAGCACCAGCCCCTGGAAAGGGCACGACGGCGACCGGTTCCGCAGCGACTGGACCTCGACACATCTGAAGGTGCTGAAGTCGGCATCCGACGGCCTGGAGTCGGCGTCGAAAGCGCTACTCACCAACGCTGACCAGCAGGACAAGGCCAGCAACAGCGGCGTAGTTGAAACCGTCCGCCCGGGCGCTCCAGGCGGCTCGGGGAGCGCCAACGGCAGCCCTGCCGTACAGGAACTCACCGACAAACTCAGCGGGATGACCACGGAGGAACGGGACGCGTACCTGCAGTCGGAAGAGTTCCGGCTGTGGGTCCGACAAAGCCAGGACAACGCCGACGCTGCGAAGGGGCTCCTTGACGGGCTCGTGGACTCAGGAGAGATGACTCCGACCGGTCCAGACGGCAGGATGAATGGATACGGGGAGTTCCTTAAGCAGTACTGGGCTGAGTCCGCCATGCGGGAGGCGGGCCTCGACCCCCTCCAGTGGGACCCCTCCCTCGGCGTGGACCACAACCGCGAGGACATCTACAAGGTTTATGCCTACTACGCGGAGCTGTACAAAAACGACCCGCGAATGGAATGGATTGGCATGGCCAACCAGGTAGGACCCACCTTCATCGCCGGTTTTGAGGACATCGCTTTCCTCCACGACATGGCCGCGGAGGGCAAGGACGTCGTTCCGATACTGGCCGGAGGAGACCCAGCCAAGCGGGCTGCGCTGACCGCACTGGCCAACTTCAGCACCGAGGAACTCAAGTACTACGAGGAGACGTTCCTGTCCATGCAGAAGGAGATTTTCTCCGACATCGCCTCCCAGCACTATGCCTTCCAGCACGGCGGGTTCGCCGAGATCGAACGGATGAACGCGGCAAACGCTGTTCCCCCGCGAATGCTCGAGGCCTGGACCAATATCGAATCCGTGCCGCCGTATTCCACCCCCGACGGTTACCACAGCCTCACCTCGGACCAGAAGCTCGCCCTTCAGCAGGCCTCGTACAACATGGCGGACCAGGAGCAGAACTACGTTATCGCCAACGACTACGACAATATCCGCAACCGTCCCACCGGCCAGGCCTTTACCGCGGCTATGACTCTGGTGGGCAATCCCAGCATCGAAGGCGCCAAGTCTTACTACGAGCAGTTCCCCATGATGGAACCGTACTTTGACCTGGGCCGGTTCCCTCCGGGCGGCGTGGAGGTCCACCTTGGCAATATTTCAGACCGCGAGGACCGCTGGGCATTGCTGGAGCAAGACACGCTCTTTGCCTATGAGGATTGGCTGCACGGGGAAGCGGACCCGTACGGCGTCATGACGGAGCCAATGCCGAACCGAGTGGAGGAGTATCGAATGGTTCCAAAGGAAGTACGCGATGCGATGGGGGCACGTTGAAGGCTCTAACGCTTCTCGCAGTCCTGTGCGCAGCAGTTTTGTGCGGTTGCGGGATCGTCCCCGGCACGCATTCAATCGATAAGGAACCGATCGTGGTCAACGGCAACTCCCAGTTCACTGAAGAAGGAATCGAAGCCATCAAGACCAGCCGCACGGCTGTCTTCGACTTCACCACTCTCCCTATGCCTATGACCGCGCTTGGTTTGCCGGAAGAGTCACGTGGAACGTTCGTGGCCACTGATTCGGACAAGCTCATCACCGTCACCCTGAATACTCCCCGTGGCGTGGTGGAGATGAAGACCGACACGATCCGCATTCGGCCCGGCGCGGACCACATCGTGGATCACATCGACATCTTCATCAACTACCCGGATGCCCAGGACGCCAATCCGGAAATCGATCGTGCAGCCAACGAACTGGGCTTCCCCCTCCTGGCAAATGCCAAGCCAATAGGTCCCGACTTCAAGGACGGCTCCGGCGAGGAACAATGGTATCCGGGCTTTGGAAATAAGACCGGGGCCGTATTCTCCGCGGAAATCCTTTCAAATCACACCACTGGCCGGATGACGTTCATCTACTCAGTTCACCTCGCGGACAAGTATTACACCGAGGACGCAGCCGCAAACATCGCCTCGACGGGCAAGCCATAGGCATTGCTCCAGCAAGTGCAGGCAGGGAAGGAAGCGCTAAACGGGCGGCCCGGCGTTGGACTTCAGGTTCTTCATCACCAGCGTTGACGTGAGCCGCTCAACGCCGGGCAAGGACGTCAGTTCGGCGTCGTAGAAACGCTGATAGGCCGGCAGGTCCTCGGCGATGACCTTCAGCAGGTAGTCCGGCGAGCCGAAGAGCCGCTGCGCCTCCACGATGTTGGGATTCTCCGCCACCCGGGTCTCGAAGATCTCCATGGTGGGACGGTCCACCTGGCGCAGCGTCACAAACACAATGGCCTCGAACCCCAGCCCCACCGCGGCGGGATCAATGTCCGCCTTGTAGCCGCGGATCACTCCTGAGGTTTCGAGGTCCCGCAGCCTCCGATGGCACGGCGCCACCGTCAGTCCCACCTTGGCCGCCAGCGCGGTGGCAGTCATCCTGCCGTCCTCCTTGAGGTGGCGCAAAATATTTCTGTCAACGTGGTCTATCACGCAATAACCTTACCCAAACCGGACCGTTTCCGGCGAAAAAGGCGAGCACTTATGCGGCTGAAATTAATAGGGTTGTCCTGTAGCCATCTGACGGGAGCCCACCATGAACGCCCAGCTTTTTTTCGCCTTTGTGCTGGTTGCGGGCGCCCTCGCGTGCACACCCGGCGTGGACTGGGCGTACTCCATTACCGCAGGCCTGCGTCAGCGCAGCTTTGTGCCCGCGGTGGCGGGCCTCTGCGGAGGTTACGTCCTGCACACGCTGCTGATGGTGGCGGGCCTGGCGGCGCTGCTGGCCGGCATGCCGGGCGTCCTCGGCTGGCTCACCGTGGCCGGTGCAGGCTACCTGCTGTGGCTCGGCGTCAGCACTCTTCGCTCCTGGCGCGGAGCCTCCTTCACCCCGGCGGCCGCCCTCGGGAAGCCTGCCGGCAACCAGCTCCGGACGTTCCTCCAGGGCATGGGCACCAGCGGCATCAACCCCAAGGGCCTGCTGTTCTACGTAGCCTTGGTTCCCCAGTTCGTCAGTCCGGAAGCGCCCCTGCCGGTACCGGTGCAGTCGGGGCTCCTGGGCCTGACGTTTGTGCTGCTCGCCGCGATCGTCTACACCTGCGTGGCGCTCCTGGCCCGCAAGCTCCTGCAGTCCCGCCCCGGAGCCGCGCGGAAGGTCACACTTGCCAGCGGCATCATCATGGTTGCTCTTGGGCTGGTGCTCCTGGCCGAACAGCTAATTCCCCTCTTCGCTTCCTGAGCTGTTCGTGCCCTGACGGACGGGGTCAGTCCCCGCCGTTCTGCTTCCACTCCTGTTCCCAGAGCCTGCGCTCTTCAATGTCCTTGCGGATGACCTCGAAGGTTTCGAGCTCCGCAGGCCTGCCGCGAAGCCAGTCCCGCGGGTTGAGGGACTTGCGTCCGTTGTCCAGCAGCAGCAGGGTACGGTCGGTCAGGGCATCATTGCGCAGCACCACGTCCGTCTTGCGCCGGCGGAGGACCTCCTTCAGGGTCTCCTGCGCACGCGTCCGCGCACCGAGCCGCCGCAGCGACCGCGCCCGGAGCAGCAGCAACGCAGCGGAGAGGTCGTCGGAGTTGAGCAGGCCCTCAGTCCAGACCACCACTTCCTTGTCCCGCTCCAGGGAGAAGGCCAGGAAACAGCGTGCCAACGCGGACGGCAACGACGGCGGCAGCCTGTACACCGTCTGCAGCGCGGCTTCCAGCTGCCCGGTCTCCCGCAGCGAGTGCGAGAGTGCCAGGAACACTGATTCCTCACTGAACAACACGGGGACTTCGATGCGTTCGGCAACTTCGACCCGGGTGACCACCCGCATGAGGTAGGTGGCGGCGTACCGGTTGGCATCGTCGTCATTCCTAATGGACAGGCCGCGCTGGAGGAGCTCCGAGGCGCGCAAATAGCCGCCGTGCTTGTACTCCAGCAGTCCCGCCATCAGCGAGCAAAGTCCGGCCCAACCAGGGTAGGCGCGGCCAACGGTGATGAGGCGCTCCGGTTCCCTGCTGGTGAAGATGGCGGCGTGGACGGCTTTCGCCGCCTTGCTGGGGCGCTTGAGCCTGGGGACATCACCGTCCACCGAGATCAGCGCCGCATCCCGGCCGCCCAGGACACCGTGGATCAGCCCGCCCACCCCGTCGGCAAGCTCGCGGACAGGGGTCTTCAGGTGGGTGTGCCCAAAGGGCGTCAGGTCCCGGGTGTCCCGGTAGATCGGTTGTGCAGCATCCCCCGCGCTCATTTCTCCATGCTACGTGGCCAGCGAGACCCAGAGGCCGATGACCCAGGTGCTCGCAGCCAGGCAGGCAAGACCGAACTCCACCAGCACGCCCAGTCCGGTGGCCTTCAGCGCTGCCCAGCTGGAGGCTGTTGCCGTGCCGAAGTCCCGGGTGCGGAGGAATTCGCTGAGCAGGAGGCCGGCGGCGAACCCCACAAACAGCCCCACCACCGGAATGATGAACATCCCCGCCACCCCGGCAACCAGGCCGATCACCACGCTCCGGTTGGGGATGCTGTGCTGCTTCAATTTCCGTCCCGTCAGCACGGCGCTCGCCGCGATGCCGGCCAGCACGAATGCCAGGCCCACCCCGAACACCACCCAGCCCGCCGTCCCGGCCCCGCCCCAGATGGCCCACGCCAGCAGGCTTAGCCCGATCAGGACGCTGCCGGGAAGGACCGGGATGATGGTTCCTGCCACGCCGACAAGGATCGCCAGGCCACACAGGACGGTCGCCACGGTTTCGGAGTTCATGACCCCCAGTTTAGGGCGGCCGGCCATGTCGCCCGGACGGCTTAACCTCCAACGGCGGCGCCTCCCCAGCACGGGAGGCACCGCCGTCGAAATCTATCCGGCCGGTCTTGGACCGCGGAGGTTACTCCGTTTCCACCGCGGCGGCGACGGCGGCAGTCACGGCCGGTGCCACGCGCGGGTCCAGCGGGCTGGGGACAATGTAGTCCGCCGACAGGTCGGCTTCCGCCAGTTCGGCGATGGCGCGTGCCGCGGCAAGCTTCATGGCCGGGGTGATCCGGCGGGCTCCAGCATCCAGTGCGCCGCGGAAGATCCCGGGGAAAGCCAGCACGTTGTTGATCTGGTTGGGGAAGTCACTGCGGCCGGTGGCCACCACGGCGGCGTACTTTGCAGCTACCTCGGGCAGGACCTCGGGGTCCGGGTTGGAGAGTGCGAACACGATGGAGTTCTGGTTCATCAGCTTCAGGTGCTCCTCGTCCAGGTTGGAGGAGGAAACACCCACAAAAACGTCCGCGCCAAGCAGAGCCTCGCCCGGGCCGCCGCTGATGCCGCGCGGGTTGCTGAGCTGGGCCATCTGGGCTTTTTTGCTCTGCGGATCGGCAGCGATGTCTGCACGCTCGCGGTTGATAACGCCCTTGGAGTCGAGCAGGATGACGTCCTTGATGCCTGCGGTGAGCAGGATTTCGGCGACGGCGATGCCCGCGGCGCCGGCACCGGAGACCACCACGCGGAGGCCTTCGAGTTCGCGGCCGGTCACCTTGGCCGCGTTGGTGAGGGCAGCAAGGGCCACCACAGCGGTGCCGTGCTGGTCATCATGCATCACCGGGCAGTCCAGAGCCTCGATGAGCTTTTCCTCCAGCTCGAAGCAACGCGGGGCGGAGATGTCCTCCAGGTTCACGGCGCCGAAGCTGGGGCGCAGCCGGACCAGGGTCTCAACAATCTCATCGACGTCGGTGGTGTCCAGGACCAGCGGGATGGAATCCAGGTCACCGAATGTCTTGAACAGGGCGGACTTGCCCTCCATCACGGGCAGCGAAGCGCTCGCTCCGATGTTGCCAAGGCCCAGCACCGCGGTACCGTCGCTTACCACCACCACCAGTCGCTGGGCCCAGGTGAGGGTCCGGGCCAGTTCCGGCTTTTGGTGGATGGCGCGGCTGACCTCAGCCACTCCGGGGGTGTAGGCGATGGAAAGGTCGCGTTTGTTGGACAACGGGACGGTACTGGAAATTGAGAGCTTGCCGCCCTGGTGGGCGTCGAAGATTTCCGCTTCGGTCAGCGCCGTGGCTGCGGAATTGTCGATGGGTGCGATTGCGTCTATGGACACTTCTTTGTCTCCTGGGGCTAGCCGTGGGCGCACGGCGCATGAAGGCTCAAGCACATGGAGGCTCAAGGTGGTGGCGGTCGGGCGCTTACCAGGACCCAGGGGTGGCGGGCCCGGTGTGAAGTCGTTGCAGGTGCGGGTTTGCCACCCACTCCGGTTCTGCAATGGTAATCAGAGCTTGCGGGTCCCAAATGACGGTGTCGGCCGCGCAAGGGATGCCAAAACGTTTAAGCCGGTCACTTTGTGATCCGGATCACGGCATTATGGCTGGCTTAAGGCGTTGGTGGTCTAGACCGGTTACGCCGTTTGGTCCAAAGATCGGGTGTCCGATCCAGCCGGTACCAGCAGGTTGCAGGCCTTCTTGAGGTCTTCTTCCGCTTCGAAGAGGGATAACCGTCGGTTGCGGACGGACTGGACCAGACCAGTGACGGTGAGCAGCAGGACCCCGGCCGCGGCGGGGTCGTTACAAGCCGAGGCGACAGCCTTCTCACTCAGGGTGTCGATCTCCCGCAACAGTGTGGTGGTGTCCCGTTCCTTGAGGTAGACACTGCGGCTGAGGCACTGCTCAACGGCAGGCTGCATCACCCTCATATGGAAGATCTCCATGACCACCCCGGCAAGGGCCCGGCCGCGGAAGCGGGCGGCTGTGTTCTTTGTCCCGGTCTTCAGCTCCTCCAGCTGATGGCGGTACACGGCGAGCATCAGGTGTGTGGCGGAGGGGAAGTAACGGTAAAGCGTTCCCAGCGGCACATCGGCCTTGGCAGCAACCTCGGCCAGGTCCACCGAGTCAAGCCCCTTTCGGGCGAACCCTCCGGCGGCCTCCAGGATCCGGGCATAGCGCAACTGCTGGCGCGGAGCGGACGGCCTGGCGGCCATGGGCGGATGGTCTGAAAGGGTCTCGGGCATCGCATTCCGGGGTTGTCTTCATGGTGCGGCGGCCAGGCGAACGCCCATCCCGTTCCGCCTGCAGTCCGATCCAACTATACGGCACACCTTCGTTGCGTAATTAGTCCACTCCCTTGATTTTCACGACAAACACCGCGCCCAGCAAGCCGATGACGGCGGCGGTCACGAACAGCGTGAGGTACCCGCCAAAGTACGTCACTGCGAGGAATGCGAGCACGGGGGCGAAGACCTGCGGCAGGGAGTTTGCCACGTTGATGATGCCCATATCCTTGCCCCGGTCTGCGGCCAGGGGAAGGACCTGGGTCAGCAGTGCGAAGTCCACGGCAAGGTAGGCGCCGAACCCGACGCCCAGTACGGCCGCGCCCACGAGCGCGCCGGTCCATACCGGGAAAAAGGCCATTGTCAGTCCCGCCACGGCGATGATAACGGAGGACCCGATCACAAACGGCTTCCGCCGGCCCAGCCGGTCGCTCCACGGCCCCGCCACCACCGCGGTGATCATCACCATCACCGCATAGATGCCGGTCAGGGTGAGGACCCCCAGGGCCGGGTCTTCGTGCTTCAGGACATCCCGGAGGAAAAAGAGCAGGTACACAATGGTCATCTGGTTGCATACATTGACCAGGAAGCGGGTGAGCCAGGCCCAGGCGAAGTCCGGGTGGCGGGCCGGACTGATCCAGAAGCTCCGGACAAAGCTGACCCAGGCGAACGGAAGGCGGGCGTCGTGCGGCAGCCGCGGATCATTGCGGTGGAAGAGATACGGCAGCACGGAGAATATGAGCGCCGCGGCGCACAGGGCGTACCCCACCATGTAGTTGCCGCTGACCACGGCGCCAAACACCGCGCCGATCAGGATTCCCACCGTCTGGCCCAAGGCGGCCAAGCCACCCACACCGCCGCGTTGGAGCACCGGAACCCGGTCCGGGACAGCTGCCGTGATGGCAGCGTAGGCGGCGTTGGCCCCCAGCTGCACCATGCACCAGAAAAGCACCATCAGGGCAACTGTCGTGGCGCCCGACATGGCCAGGAGCGCGGCAGTTGCCAGGATCGCCCCGGCCAGGACCCACGGGGACCGGCGGCCGAAGCGCGAGGTAGTGCGGTCAGAGAGGGCGCCAAACAGAGGATTTGCCACCAGGGAGACGGCGGCGCCGCAGCCGGTCACCAGGGACAGAATGGCTTCCTTGTTGTCCTCGTCAATGCCGATGGCCTGCTGGCCGATAAAGACGTTGATTGGCCCAAAGAAGGCGGCGTTAATCCCAACGTTGACCAGCACCAGGCCGGTGACCCAGCGGGCGGTGACCTTTGTTGTCGGCTCGGCGAGCGCCGCCGTCGCGCCTTCCGCTGCCGGCCCGCCGAAGGCAGCGGGATCAGGCGGTGCGGGTGTATCGGACAGACTCACGGTGGCTCCCCCTGTAACGGTTGGTGGTTCTGAAAATCAGACTATCGTGGGCATCACCGCACCGCTTGTCATACGGCACAATGCCCGGAGGGCGTAGCCTCAAAGGCAGTGCCTGACCACCGAAGGAGAACCATGAACGCCGCCGCCGAAAGCCCCTCCAGCCCTTCCATCAACACCGCCGATCTCTACGATGAGCGCGGCGAGGACCTGGCCTCGGTGTCGATCCAGTTCCAGTCCTTGGGCGGCCGTTCACACTTCAGCGGCCCGGTCCGGACCATCCGCTGCTTTCAGGACAACGCGCTGGTGAAGTCCACCCTGGCCACTCCGGGGAACGGGGCCGTCCTGGTGGTGGACGGCGGGGGCTCGCTGGCCACGGCCCTGATGGGGGACATGATTGCCGAGAGCGCAGTGGCAAACGGCTGGGCCGGCGTCGTCATCAACGGAGCGATCCGAGACCGCCAGGCGATCGCCGGGCTCGACCTGGGGGTCAAGGCGCTGGGCAGCAACCCCCGCAAGAGCGCCAAGGCAGGAGCCGGCGAGGTTGACGTGGACCTGGAGATCGACGGTGTGGCCATCCGCCCCGGCGCCACGATCTGGTGCGACCCTGACGGCGTCCTGGTGGAGCGCTGACCCGATCGCGCTGAGGGGATAGATCTCGGCACTCAGGCCACCGCAGACCGCCGAAAACCCACCCTTCGAGGCAAGGCGGGAAAGAATCTTCGCCTGCGGGAACAAATCGGAAACTAACATAGTTACTGAAAGCAACTATCGCGCTTGATTCCTCTTTCTTCCCCTTGGAGCAACAATGTCCAAAAGCACTGCCGTGCGGGCCGCCGGCGACACCCTGACGCACCGTCAGACGATCACAGTGATGGTGGGACTCATGCTCGGCATGTTCCTGTCGTCCTTGGACCAGACCATCGTCTCCACGTCCATCTACACCATCGCCAACGACCTGGACGGACTCTCCCTCCAGGCATGGGCCACCACCGCGTACCTCATCACCTCCACCGTGAGCACTCCGCTCTACGGCAAACTGAGCGATATCTTCGGCCGCCGTCCGCTGTACCTGGCCGCGATCGTGATCTTCCTGGCCGGTTCGCTGTATGCGGGTTCCGTCCACACCATGACCGAACTGGCCATTGCCCGCGGCATCCAGGGCATGGGCGCCGGCGGCCTGCTGGCACTCGCGCTGACCATCATCGGCGACATCGTTTCCTTGAAGGACCGGGCCAAGTACCAGGGCTACTTCATGTCGGTGTTCGGCATCTCCTCCGTGCTGGGACCCGTGGTGGGCGGCGCATTCGCCGGATCCGCCAACATCCTGGGCTTCGACGGCTGGCGCTGGGTGTTCTTCATCAACCTGCCCATCGGCCTGGCCGCGCTGGCCGTGGTGTTCCTCTATCTGCACCTGCCGGCCAAGCACGTGAGACAGAAGATTGACTACTGGGGCGCCGCCGCCATCACACTGGCGATCGTCCCGCTGCTGCTTGTGGCGGAGCAGGGCCGGAGCTGGGGCTGGACCTCCCTGAACTCGTTCCTCTGCTACGGCCTGGGCGTGGTGGGCATCATCTGGTTCCTGCTGGCTGAAAAGCGTGCCGGCGACTACGCCCTCATCCCGCTGCGGCTGTTCAGGAACACCACGTTTGGCCTGTCCTCGCTGCTGAACTTCATCATCGGCATAGGCATGTTCGGGGCGATCGCCATGCTCCCCATGTACCTGCAGCTGGTCAAGGGCCTCACCCCCACCGAGGCCGGCCTGATGATGATCACCTTCACGGTGGGCATCCTGGCCGGTTCCGTCACCGCCGGGCGCACCATTTCGGCGTCCGGTATTTTCCGGATCTTCCCGATCATGGGTACGGCCATCCTGACGGCGGCCGCCCTGGTGATGGGCCTGTCGCTGGGCGTGGACACAGGGCTTTGGGTTCCCGGCGTGATTGCGGTGTTCTTTGGCTTGGGTCTTGGCTTCTGCATGCAGCCGCTCACGCTGGCCATGCAGGTCTCCGTTCCGCCGAAGGACATGGGCGTAGGCACCTCCTCCGCCGCGTTCTTCCGCTCCATGGGTGGCGCCGTGGGCACGGCCGTGTTCATCTCCATGCTGTTCAGCCTGGCCGCGAACAGGATTGCCGACGCCATGACCTCGGCCATGCAGAACCCCGACTACCAGGCCGTCCTTAAGGATCCCGCCGTGGCCGCCGACCCCGCCAACGCCAAGCTGTACGAGTTCTTCCAGAACGGCGCGTCCAACGATTCGCTCAATGACACCAGCTGGCTGCACTCCGCCAACAGCGTGCTCACCCGGCCCATCACCGAGGGCTTCGCCTACGCCATCGACACCGTCATGATCACCGCGGCCGTGCTCATGGGCGTCGCGTTCCTCATCAGCTTCGCGCTGCCGAACAAGAGGCTGACGGACCCGAAGGCCGCGGAGGAGCCAGAAACGGTGGCTGTACTGGCGCACTAGCTGAACTTACCCGGGCCGGGACTGGACTGGAGTGGTACGACGGCGGCGCCTCCCGCCGTCGTCGTCCTCCGCTTCGGTGGGGAAAGACCCGAAGTGGAACGGCGGGCCGCGGCGTGCCACACTGTGTAGCGCGTGTGCGCCGGCTGTCTGGGCCGGTACCGCAGCCGATGACGTCCGCACCGCATCCACCCAACCCCGACCCCAGGGAGCACCATGTCCACCGCCAAGGAGCAGTTAACCGCCAAGATCCCGCAGCGGGTGATCTGGCTGGCGCTCGCAGGCGCAGTGGGGGGCTTCCTCTTCGGCTTCGACTCGTCCGTGGTGAACGGGGCAGTGGACGCCATCCAGGACGAGTTTGCATTGTCCGAGGCGGTCACCGGCTTTGCCGTGGCCGTCGCCCTGCTGGGCTGCGCCGCCGGCGCCTATCTCGCCGGAAAAGTTGCCGACCGCTACGGACGCATCCCCGCCATGAAGCTGGGCGCGCTGCTGTTCCTGGTCAGCGCCATCGGCACGGGCTTCGCCTTCGGCGTCTGGGACCTGATTTTCTGGCGCCTCGTGGGAGGGCTGGGAATCGGGCTGGCCTCGGTGATCGCCCCCGCTTATATCTCCGAGATCTCCCCGCGCCATGTGCGCGGACGGCTGGCCTCGCTGCAGCAGCTGGCCATCACCACGGGTATCTTCGCCGCGCTCCTGTCCGACGCCCTCTTTGCCACGAGTGCGGGCGGCGCCGACCAGGGGTTCTGGCTGGGCATTGAGGCCTGGCGCTGGATGTTCCTGGCCGCGGCCGTGCCTGCCGTGGTGTACGGCTGGATCGCGTATACCCTGCCGGAGTCGCCGCGCTTCCTGGTGTTCCAGGGCAAGGATGAGGAAGCCCGCAAGGTCTTTGACTCCATCGCCCCGGCAGAGGACACGGACCGGCACATCCGCGAGATCCAGGACGCCATCGAAGAGGACAAACTGGCCGGCCAGAAGGGATCCCTCCGCGGCAAGACCTTCGGCCTGCAGGCAGTCGTATGGGTGGGAATCACTCTGTCCGTGCTCCAGCAGTTTGTGGGCATCAACGTGATCTTCTACTACTCCACCACGCTGTGGAAGGCCGTGGGCTTCCAGGAAAAGGACTCGCTCACCATCTCCGTGGCTACATCCATCACCAACATCCTGGTGACGCTGGTGGCCATTGCGCTGGTGGACCGGATCGGCCGACGCCCCATCCTGCTGGCGGGTTCCATCGGCATGGCAGCTTCGCTGGGCACCATGGCCCTGGCCTTCTCCTCTGCGGTGGGGTCCGGCTCGGAGATCTCCCTCCCCGGCGCGTGGGGTCCCGTGGCGCTGGTGGCCGCCAACGTCTTTGTGGTCAGCTTTGGCGCATCCTGGGGCCCGCTGGTGTGGGTGCTCCTCGGCGAGATCTTCCCGTCCCGCATCCGCGCCCGGGCCCTGGGCCTGGCCGCCGCCGCGCAGTGGGTGGCCAACTTTGCCATCACGCTCAGCTTCCCCGTTATGGCGTCCGCCTCGCTGCCGCTCACGTACGCGATGTACGCACTGTTCGCGGCGGCGTCGTTCTTCTTTGTGATGTTCAAGGTGCCGGAAACCAACGGCATGTCGCTGGAGCAGGCCGAGACGCTGTTCGTGCCGAAGGGGTCCGCGAAGGCCTAGAGGGTCAGCTTCATGCCCTCGTGGCTCGCGTCAAAGCCCAGGCGCTCGTAGAACTTGTGGGCGGCGGTCCGCGTCTTGTGGGTTGTCAGCTGCATCACCGTGCAGCCGCGGCGCCTGGACTCGTCGATTGCCCACCGGACCATCAGGTTGCCAATTCCCTGGCCGCGCAGGCTCCCGGCCACCCGGACGCCCTCGATCTGGGAACGCCACGACCCCCGGCGCGAGATGCCCGGGAGGAAACTCAGCTGGAACGTGGCAACTACCGGACCCGAGGCCTCGCCGGCGGGCAGCAGGTCCCCAACAACCAGCAAGTGGGAGGGATCGGCGTCGATCGCTTCAAACGCCTCCTCATACGGAGCAAAATCCTCCCCCTTTTCGCGGGCGGCACCCAGCGAGTCGTCCGCGAGCAATCCCACGATGGCAGGGAGATCAGACCGTTGGGCGTGCCGGAGACGCAACCTCCCACCGTCGACGTCGGCAGTCAGGAAAGGGGGCCGGGCATGTGGGTTCTGGGTCACCAATCCAGCATTCCACACCCGGCCCGGACGTAGCCCTTCTTGTGAGAAGCCGGAGGCCGCGCTCCTTCCCCTAAACGCTCTCTCACTTTCGGCGTCCTAATCCCCAACGCTCTCTCACTTTCGGCCGCCTGGGGCGGAACCCTCTCTCAGTTCGGGTGAGGGCGGCTTTGCCCCTTCTTGTGAAAGCCCCAGAACGCGTTACTTTGTGCTGCGCTCCGACTATTGTTTGGCTCAGAGGCCAGCGATGGCATGAGTCACTGTATTGGGGAGGGTCCGGGATGGATCAGAACGTCGTCTCAAGCTTGCCAAGAACAACTCTGCGGACAGGAATCATCGTGGGCGCCATCGGCGCCGTCGCCATAATTCTTGCTCCCCAAGTGCTGCAGATCCTACAGCTTGGACCGGCCTATTCCGCTGCCCTTGCCGCGGTTCTGAGTGTCGCGTTCCAGCTGGTTACATTGTTCTTCCTGCCGTTTTCCGCCGCCCTGGTGGCCGCCTCGCTGGTGATGCGGCACCTGGATTCGTCGCTGGCGCGGGCGGGCCGGCTGCAGGACAATGCCGCGCGGGAGCCGCAGTAAAGTACGACGACGCCGGCACCACGTTGGGTGCCGGCGTCGTACGGTGCGTGAGGGTTCCGGAAAAAGGCGCAGGATCTGCGAGAGGGTTCCGGAAAAAGCAGCGAAAAGTGAGAGAGCGTTGGAGGGAAGGGGTCAGGCCGGGGCCTTGGCCTCTTCCGCCTGGCGTTCCTCCACCAGCGTGGACACGGCGTCGAACAAGGGGTGCTCCGGAGCCAGGCCGGTAATCGAAGCCGTGGCGTCGCCCGCCGTGGACGATGCGAGGATCTGCGCGAGTTCGGTGGCCTCGGCGTCGGCGGGGTCGTTGAAACGCAGGGCTGCGGCGATGGCGCCCAGGAGCGCCTCCGGCACAATCCCGCGTTCAGCCAGTTCAGCGGCCGGGCCGATGAACCGCTCATGCCGGCTCAGCTTCCGCAGCGGAGCCCGGCCCACCCGGTTGACGGTGTCCGGCAGGTGCGGGTTGGAGAACCGGGCCAGGATCTTCTGGACGTAGGCTTCCTGCTCGTCGTTGTTGAAGCCATGCTTGGCAACCAGGAGCTGCTTGGTTTCCTCCAGGACGGCCCGCACGTCTTCGGCCACATCCTGATCGGCCATCGCCTCGGAGAGCTTCTCCAAGCCGGCCTCGAAGCCGAAGTACGCCGCGGCGGCATGCCCCGTGTTCACCGTGAAAAGTTTCCGCTCGATATAGGGCGAGAGCTCGTCGACGAATGTTGCACCCGGGATCACCGGCGCCGCCCCGGCAAAGGGCGTCCGGTCGATGACCCACTCGTAGAACGTCTCCACGGTGACGTCCAGGCCCTGCCCTGGTTCCTGGTTGGGCACAATCCGGTCCACGGCAGTGTTCGCAAACACCGCCGCGGAGTCCAGGGAGCCCGCGGCCTCATCCCAGAGCGCGGCTACTTCCGCGCGGAGGATGTCCGTGGCGTTGATGGCGTTCTCGCAGGCCATGACCTGCAGCGGCGCCAGGGCGGCGTCGCGTGCGGCGATGCCCTTGGTGATGGCCGGTGCCACGAACTTCAGGATGTGCGGTCCCACGGCGGTGGTGAGGATGTCCGCCGTCGCGATTTCCGCCACCAGTTCGGCTTCCTGGGTGCCGGAATTCAGCGCCCGGAAGTTATCCACCGTCCGGACAGTGGGGTTCTCCCCCACCTCGTGGACGGCGTAGCTCTCCGCCGCCGCCAGCTGGGTGATGAGTCCATCCGCGACATCGGCGAACACCACCTCATACCCGGCCTGGTGCAGCTGCAGTCCCACGAATCCCCGGCCGATGTTGCCGGCTCCGAAATGTACAGCCTTCATTATGAGTTGACCTTTCCGAATAGCTCCAGCACTTCATCCACCGTGGTGGCCGCTTCAAGCTGCGCCACCTGGGCCTTGTCGGTAAAGACCTTCGCGATGGAGGACAGGATGTGCAGGTGCTCGTTGTTGATGCCTGCCACGCCCACCACGAACTTGACCTGTTTGCCGTTCCAGTCGATGCCGTCCGGGTAACGGATCACGGACACCGCGGACCTTTTGATGTGGTCCTTGGCTGCGTTGGTGCCGTGCGGGATGGCCAGGAAGCTGCCCATGTAAGTGGACACGGATTCCTCGCGCTCGTGCATGGCCGCGATGTAGCCCTCGTCGACGGCGTCGCGGTCCAGCAGCAGCTGGCCGGCTTCATCGATCGCGGCGTCCCGGTTGGTGGCGCTGCCGTTGAGGATGACGCTGTCAGCCACCAGGATGTCGGAAGGCCCGACGGCGGCGGCTTCGGTAGCGACTCCGGCGGCCGGTGCCGCAGTTGCTGCGCTGGCGGGAGCACCGCCGTCGGCCGTTTCCGGTGAGGTTCCCTCGGTGTTGCTGCTCTTGACCAGCTCAACAATCTCGTCGTACCGCGGGCTGTTCATGAAGTTGTCCACGGAATAATGCACGGCGTTCGACGTCGCGGGCTTGGCCCGCTCAGTCAGGTCCTGGTGGGTGATCACCACATCGTAGGTGTCACTGAGGCTGGCGATGGACGCATTGGTGACCTTGACGTCCGGGAAACCGGCCGCCTTGATCTTGTTCCGCAGCACCGAGGCACCCATGGCACTGGAACCCATGCCGGCGTCGCAGGCGAACACGATGTTCTTGATGGGGCCGGCAAGGACAGCAGTGGTTGCGGCACCCGTGCCTGCGCCAGTCAGGACCGAGGAGACCGAGCTTTTCTTGCCCTTCATGGTTTCCATGCGGGAAGTGGCATCGGTCAGGTCTACTTCGTCGCTGTGCTTGGTGGTCTTCAGGATCACGGAGGCAACCAGGAACGACACCGCGGTGGCGAGCACCACCGAGAGGATCACGCCGATGTAGCTGTCACGGGAGGTTTGGGCGATCACCGCGATGATGGAACCCGGAGCCGCCGGCGCAACGAGGCCCGCGTTGGTGATGGCCAGCGTGGCGATGCCCGTCATGCCGCCTGCGATCGAGGCCAGGATCAGCAACGGACGCATCAGGACGTAGGGGAAGTATATTTCGTGGATGCCGCCGAAGAAGTGGATGATGGCAGCGCCGGGGGCTGAGGCCTTGGCAATTCCGCGGCCGAAGAACATGTAGGCGAGCAGGATACCCAGGCCAGGGCCGGGGTTGGCTTCCAGCAGGAACAGGATGGACTTGCCCTGGTCAAGCGACTGCTGGATGCCCAGCGGGGTCAGCACGCCGTGGTTTATGGCGTTGTTCAGGAACAGCACCTTGGCGGGTTCAATGAAAATGCTGGTCAGCGGCAGGAGGCCGTTGTTGACCAGGAACTGGACCACGTTGCCTGCCCCCGTACTGAAGGCAGTGACCAAAGGGGAGATTCCGTAGAAGCCCAGCATGGCCAGCAGTGCACCCCAGATACCGGCCGCGAAGTTGTTCACCAGCATCTCGAAGCCGGGGCGGATCTTCCCCTCCCAGAGGGAATCGATCTTCTTCATGGTCCAGCCGCCGAGCGGGCCCATGATCATGGCGCCAATGAACATCGGGATCCCGGCGCCCACGATCACACCCATCGTGCCGATGGCACCCACGACGCCGCCGCGGACGTCGTAGACCATCCTGCCACCGGTGTAGGCAATCAGGAGAGGCAGCAGGTAGGTGATCATGGGGCCCACCAGGCCCGTGTTCGTCACTCCCTCGGCGTTGGTGCCGAAGCCGCCGAGCTGAGGCACGGGGATCCAGCCCTTCTCAATGAAGAGAGCGGTGATGAGGCCCCAGGCGATAAACGCCCCGATGTTGGGCATGATCATGCCGGACAGGAACGTCCCGAACTTCTGGACGCCAACCCGCACGCTGGTGCGGGGTTTTGCAACTGTCTCTGTTGCCATGTGATTTCCTAACCGTGATTCCTGCTGCTCCGCAGGATGGTCCGATATTTTCGACGAGGGTACTGCCATTCACAAAGGTGAAGCTGCCATTCACAAAGGTGAAGCTGCCGGGCCTGTGGCGCTGTCTAGCTGTTGGAGCTGCCCGAGATCCGGTGAAGCCATTCGAGGAAGAGTTTGAGTTCCGAGCTGGAGAGCTGGTCTGAGTGCGATGCCTGAAGCGCGGCGTTCAGGGCGATCGCTGCCACCACCACCGAGGACTTCCCGGAGTCGTCCGGGTTTGCACCGGCAGCCTGCTCAGAGGACACCGCGAAGATCATGGCGTCCCGGGTCATGGTGGACAGTTCAAGGTTCCGCTCGGTGGCGGGTTCCGCAATCAGCATGAGGGTCACACCCACCGTGGCGGCCAGGATGCTCCTGGCTGCCTCCCGCGGCTGGACATTCAGCTGGCCCGCCATCGCTGCCTTGTTCAGCAGCTCCTCCATCAGCGCCTCGGCATCAGCGACGATGGCGGGGCGGCTTTCAGGCCGGATATTGCCGAACATCACCAAGTACAGTTCCGGCTGGTTGAGCCCGAACTGGACGTGGTTGTCCCACATCCGCCGGATGTCTTCCAGCGGGTGTCCGGATGGGGCGAAGTCCCTCTCGCCCGCAACATACTCTTCAAAACCTGCGGCGACGACGGCGTCGAACAGACCTTCCTTGTCACCGAAGTGGTGGTACAGCGTTGGCGCCGTGACGCCCGCCAGCTGAGTGATCTGGCGGGTGGAAACTGGTGCTCCCGCAGAGTTGGCCAACAATTCGGCCGCCGCACGCAGCAGTCTCATTTTGGGGGGAAGCTGGCCATCCAAACTCATAACCGCTACCCTATCACCTATAGCGTTGTTATATGAACTGCATCACATACAATTTTTTCAGGCACGTTTTCCGCCACCGCACACAGCGGTTGCGGCGGCCCCCGGCACGGCGCCGGGGCAACCTTGGCGGGCCTGGCCACCGGCAGAGAATGAGGACCTTCAGTGCAGAACTTCCCAGGAGTAGGCGTCAGCCCCGGCCGCATCATCGGCACCATCCGTCAGATGCCCAAACCCATCAGCGAACCACCGGCCGGAGAACAGCTCGCCGGAGACACCTCCGCAGAAGAGGCCACGGCTGCCCTCAAGGCGGCCGCCGGAGCCGTCCATGACGAGCTCAAGGCCCGCGCGGAAACGGCCAGCGGAGATGGCAAGGCGGTCCTGGAGGCCACGGCGCTGATGGCCAAGGACACCATGCTCATCAAGGGCGCCGCCAAATTGATAGCACGCGGAACCTCAGCACAGCGCGCCATCTGGGAGGCCGGCGCCTCGGTCTCCGAGATGCTGCACAACCTGGGCGGCTACATGGCCGAGCGCGCCACCGACGTCCTGGACGTCCGGGCCCGCATCGTTGCCGAACTGCGCGGGGTGCCCGCCCCTGGGATCCCGTCCTCCAGCACGCCCTTCATCCTGGTTGCAGAGGACCTGGCGCCGGCGGATACCGCCACGCTGGACCCGGAAAAGGTCTTGGCCCTGGTCACCGCCGGCGGCGGCCCCCAGTCGCACACTGCCATCATCGCCCGCTCCCTCGGGCTGCCGGCAGTAGTGGCAGCGGCAGGTGTGGACGAACTGCCGGACGGCACCGAGGTTTATGTTGACGGGGCGGCCGGCTCCATCACGGTGAATCCGGATGGCGTCCAGCGCGCCGCCGCAGAAGCGTGGGCCACCAACGCCTCACTGTTGGCGGTCTTTGACGGCAACGGCTCGACGTCGGACGGCCACCTGGTGCCGCTGCTCGCCAATGTGGGCGGCGGCAAGGACGCCGTGGCAGCTGCCCGCCTCGATGCCCAGGGCGTGGGGCTTTTCCGCACCGAATTCTGCTTCCTGGAGCGTGATACCGAACCCACTGTCGAAGAGCAGGCCGCCGCCTACAAGAGTGTGTTTGACGCCTTCCCGGGCAAGAAAGTGGTCCTCCGCACCCTGGATGCCGGCGCCGACAAGCCGCTCCCGTTCCTGACCGACGCCACAGAGCCCAACCCCGCCCTGGGCGTCCGCGGCTACCGCACTGACTTCACCACGCCCGGCGTCCTGGAGCGCCAGCTGCAGGCGATCGCCCTCGCCGAGAAGGACTCCGACGCGGATGTGTGGGTCATGGCCCCGATGATTTCGACCGCGGAAGAAGCTGCCCACTTCGCCTCCATGTGCGCCGCCGCCGGCATCACCAATCCCGGCGTGATGGTGGAGGTCCCGTCCGCCGCGCTCACCGCAGAATCCATTCTGCGTGAAGTGGGCTTCGCGAGCCTGGGCACCAACGACCTCACCCAGTACGCCATGGCCGCGGACCGCCAGTTGGGCCCGCTCGCCAACCTGAACACGCCCTGGCAGCCGGCCGTCCTGCGCCTGGTGGGCCTGACTGTTGAAGGCTCCCGCGCTGAGGGACACAACAAACCCGTGGGCGTCTGCGGTGAGGCAGCAGCGGACCCGGCCCTCGCGGTCGTACTCACCGGACTGGGCGTTTCCACGCTGTCCATGACAGCACGGTCGCTGGCAGCGGTGGCAGCGGTACTGAAGACCGTCACCCTGGCCGAGGCACAGCAGCTGGCCAAACTGGCACTGTCCGCTCCCAGCGCCACCGAGGCACGCGCGTGGGTGCGGGAGAAGCTGCCCGTACTGGACGAACTCGGCCTGTAACCGAGGCTCCCCGCACCACCACCCACCAGGAGGAACAATGCCCGAACGCACCGCCACGATCGCCAGCCGCTCAGGGCTGCACGCACGCCCGGCCGCGCTTTTCGCCGAAGCGGCCGGCGACGTAGGAGTGGACGTCACTATTGCCATGCAGGAGGATCCGGAGGATGACGCGTTGGACGCGTCAAGCATCCTCTCCCTGATGACACTCGGGGCCGCCAAGGGTGATGTGGTGGTGCTGCGCGCTGACGGTGAGGGCGCCGACGCGGCGCTCGATTCGCTGGTCAAGCTCCTGGAAACGGACCTCGACGCCGAATAGTCAGGCCGTCGTGCCGAGCCCGGGTCAGGGGGTCACGCCAAACCCGTCCGCGGCCCTGACCCAACTCCTGATCGCCGCCGTGGCCAGGCCCGGGGCTGTGTGCTGGCAAACGTGGCCCTGCCCCGGGATTTCCGCCAGGCTGCCCCGGGGTGCAAGCGCCGCAAGCTGCCCGCACCATGGATGGCGGGCCACCGGGTCTTTGCTTCCGCGCATCACCAGCACGGGCTGGCTGACCCCTTGGACCCTGGACTCGAGCGGATACTCCATCATCACGGGCAACTGGGTCAGGTACCACCGCAGCCCCGCGCGGACATAGTCCGAGAACACCACGACGTTCGAGGTCAGGCTTTCGCTGAACACGGCATCGCGGGTCAGATCCAGGGCCTGGGCCAGCGCCGACTTCCTGCTGCTGTCCACAACGGGACCCATCAGCACCACGCCGGCCACCAGCCCGGGCTCCTGCAAGGCAAGTTCCACGGCATACTGGGTGCCCATGGAATGGCCGATCACCACGCAGGACCTGACCCCGGCATCGGCCAGGACCTCGTTTACAAAGGCCGCGTACTCCCCCACCGGCACCTGGCGGCTGGGTCGCGGTGCGTCGCCAAAGCCCGGCAGGTCAAAGGAGTAGACGTCGGCGGCCAGGGCCAGCTCCCGGTGCAGCCGTGCGAAGTAGCGGTGGGAGACGCCGATCCCATGCAGGAGCACGTAGGTCCGGCGGGGGCCGGTGCCGCTGGGTCCCACCGAGGCATAGAGCCGGCCCGTCAGCCCACCCGATTCAACGTCTTGGCCACCACGGAGTTTCATCAGGCGAGCATACCTGTCGTCCTAAGGCACAGGGATAGGCTGTTGCCATGGTACTGATCGCTCCGAAAATGACGGCTGGCCTCCCGGCCGAGGAGGCAGAAAAACTACAGCAGGCGCTTCAGGGGAGCCATGACATCACGGTATTTGTGGATGGCACGGTCCACCGGCTGCCGTCCCAGGCGAGGGACGCCGTCGTTGATCTCCTCAGCAGGTTCAGCCGCGGGGAAGCGGTGGCCGTCAGCAGTGTGGAGGAAATGCTCACCACGTCCCAGGCCGCGGAGCTTGCCGGCATCTCCCACACGTACCTCCGCAATATGACAGACCGCGGCGAAATACCGGTGGAATACCGCGGCACTCACCGGCGCATCCGGTTGGCCAGCATCATGGCCTGGCTGGACCAGCAGAAGAGGACCGAGCACGCGAAATACCAGGCCGCCGAAAATGACGGTGGATCCGCCTCTGCGTGACGGAGTGATAAGGATCAAGCAACGATCTTTATCAAGCCCTGAATCACGCGGCTGGCCGGGGTTAAGCTTGGCATTGTGGCGAACTTCAGAGGGTTGCACGTGGTGGCGGGCGTAGCCGCCATGATGGTGGCCGCCATGCTCGGATCCGCCATGAAACTGAACAACACGGCCGTGGTGATGTCCAGCTGCGTGGTGTTTGTGGCCGTCGCCATGTGGGCCGACAGTGCGCTCTCCCGGCGCCGGCGCGAGTCGCTGACGCTGCAGCAGGCCGCCTCCCTGGAGCAGGCCACGTCCTTGGAGCCCGCTGTGTCCTTGGAACCTGCGGCATCCGCGGAGCCTCCTCGCGAAACGGAGGCCGCCCTGCACCAGGACATTACGCACCATTCTTCGCCGGAGCACCAGTCCGCATCCGACCCGGGCGCGTCAGCCGGCGAACCGTCCAATCGTGAAGGTAACGCGGCCTGACACGCACACTGCTGAGCCTTCCCTAGATCCGCGGCCTGGCCGCCCAGCGCCGCATTTTGAGGGCAGCGTGGAGTTCCAGCCTGGCCATTCCCTTGAGCGGGTCCACGCCCAGGAGCTGGCGGATGCGGCCCAGCCGGTTGTAGATGCTGCTGCGGTGCAGATGGAGCTTGGTGGCCACGTCCTGCACTGACCCGTCGTTGTCGTATAAAAGCTCCAGGACAGGGATCAGTTCGCCGTTGCGGTCGTGATCCTCCAGCATAAGGAAGTAGACGGATCCGGAATCTGCCCAGGCACCAGCGCCACCGCCCGCCGATGCCAGCAACTGGTAAACCCCCGTGGAGCGGCAGTCCACGAGCTCTCCGAGCTGGGGATCAACCGCTGCAGCCTGTGCAGCCTGCTTGGACTGCCGGTAGGCCTCGGCGAGTGCACGTGGCTTGGCGAACCCATCGCTGATTCCCAGGATGATGCGGTGCACCGGACGGCCTGAACGCTTGGCCAGCTCCAGCTGGTAATGGACCAGCACCTGGGCGTGGTTGGCCCTGCCGACGGATTCCCGGAACAGCATCACCGAATGGGTTTCCGTCCCGGCGCTGAACAGTGCGGCGTCCACTCCAACCGTCGCCTGCAGGGCAGCCGATCTGTGGATCAGCGTGGACGCAATGGGATCCGGTCCGCCGGCCCAGCCATCGGCGTCGAGCACGGTGACCATCTGCCATGGCCCCCGGTCCTGGATTTCCTTCCAGCCCGCCACCGCAGCCACCGCGTTGGCCTCACCGGAGCACGCGGCAAGGAACTCCCGCTCCCGGCCGCGCCGGAACTCGGATTCGGCTGTGTTGGATTCCAGCAGCAGGCCGGAGAGCAGCTCCAAGTCATGGCTGACGTCGGGCAACTGGGTGAGGATCGCCGTCGGGCTTTCCTCTGCCGAGTCCTGTTGGACCCAGAGGTAGCCCACCCGGAAGCCGCGCACCATCAGCGGAACGCAGACCCGGCCCAGCATCCCCAAGTCCGGATTGGCAGGTACCACGACGGGCCGGACCGCCGTTGCGATTCCGTGCGAAAGCTGCCAGGCGCTGACGTCCGCGGGGACCCGTTTGCTCAGCAGAAAGTTGACCCGGACCCGGTCCGCGTGGGACTGGTTCGAGCTGTAAGCGAGCAACAATCCGTCCAGGTCCTCCAGCGAAAGTCCCCGACCGAGCTTTTGTGCCACATGCTCCACAAGCTGTTCCACATCCTGCTGCTGCATGGGCCAACACTACTGCCCGTGGAGGGATTCCAGCGAACGAACACGAGGCGACACCTGACGCTCGGGCGCTCGACAAATGTCTAGCAGGCAGAAGCAAAACCTGCGGAATCACGCGGATTGCGGTCTGGGGCCCAGCGCCGGCCGTGTCGCCTGCCTCACAACCGGATTTATTCTGGAATCACTACCAGTCCCCGCAATTTCAGGCCTACCCCGCCCGAGAAAATGGAGCCCAAAATGATCATCGGTGTCCCCAAAGAGATCAAGAACAACGAATTCCGCGTGGCGATCACCTCCGCCGGAGTTCACGAGTTCCGCGCCAACGGCCACGCCGTCCTGGTGGAGCGCGGGGCCGGCCTGGGCTCAGGCATCACGGACGAGGAATACGCCATCGCCGGCGCGGAGATCGTCGCCGAGGCCGATGACGTCTGGGACCGCGCCGATATGGTGATGAAGGTCAAGGAACCCATCAAGGCCGAATACCACCGCTTCCGCAAGGGCCTGGTGCTGTTCACGTACCTGCACCTCGCCGCGGAGCCGGAACTGACCCGCGAACTCATCAACTCGGGCGTGACAGCCATCGCCTACGAGACTGTCCAGGAGGGCCGCACCCTTCCCCTGCTCGCACCGATGTCCGAGGTTGCCGGCCGGCTCTCGGTCCAGGTGGGTGCCACGTCACTCATGGCTCCGGCCGGCGGCAAGGGAGTGCTGCTGGGCGGCGTCCCGGGTGTCCGCCCGGCCAAGGTTGTGGTGCTCGGGGCAGGCGTGGCAGGAACCAACGCCGCTGCCATGGCCCTGGGGCTCGGCGCCGACGTGACCATCCTGGACATCAACATCAACCGCCTCCGCGAACTGGACGCCCAGTACCAGGGCCGGCTGAAGACCGTGGCCTCGAACAAGTACGAGGTCGAGAAATCAGTGGTGGATGCGGACCTGGTGATCGGCTCCGTGCTGATCCCCGGCGCCAAGGCCCCCAAGCTGGTCAGCAACGAACTCGTGGCCCGCATGAAGCCCGGCTCGGTGCTCGTCGACATCGCCGTGGACCAGGGCGGCTGCTTCGAGGACACCCACCCCACCACGCACCAGCAGCCCACGTACAAGGTGCACAACACCATCTTCTACTGCGTGGCCAACATGCCCGGGGCCGTGCCCAACACGTCCACGTACGCACTGACGAACGTCACGCTGCGGTACGCCGTGTCCCTGGCCAACCTGGGCGTCAGGGCCGCTTTCGACCGCGACCCGTCCCTGGCCGCCGGACTCAACATCGCCGCCGGCCACGTGGCGCACCACTCCGTGTCCGAGGCGCACAGCCTGCCCCTCGTGGCCGACTGGCACGAACTGGTCTCCGCGTAGTCCTGCTGGTTGCCGTCGGAACGGCAGTCATCCAACGCGTGCTGCTCCTTCGTCGCTCTGACGCACGCTTTCTGGATGGCTGCCGTTCCGACGTTAAGGCCCTTTCTGCGCCGTGGCCAGTTCGCGTGCCTTTTCTATTAGTTTGAGGACCTCCACGGGGCCTGCCGGATCTACCGGGAGCGGAAGCATAGAGCCTGTGCCGCCGTCGAGAATCTTGTCCCCCAGGATCCGGTAGAACTCCGGGTAGGCTCCCCGCTCCGTGGGCAGCGTATCCAGGTGCCCGTCACGCCCCAGGACCCCGGCCCACTCCGGCGCCTCAACGCCATAGTCGGCGTCCAGCGGGCCGCCGCCGGCCACGATGTACGGCTCCTGCGGATCCACGCCGTGCTTGGTGAAAGCTGCTGCGGAGCCAAGGACGCGGAAGCGCGGGCCCTGCTGGGCGCAGAGCATGTTCATGGTCAGGTGGCTGATCACGTTCGACCCGTGCCGCAGGACCAGGAAGCAATCGTCATCCACCTTTTCGTCCGGCCGCCGGGCCTGGAGTTCCGCGTGGACCACGGTGGCGGGACCGAAGAGCTGAAGGGCCTGGTCGATGAGGTGCGTGCCAAGGTCAAACAGCACGCCTCCGCCGTCGGCCGCCGTGGCATGGGCCTTCCAGGCCTTGGAAATCTCCGGGGACCACCGTTCAAAGCTTGATTCGAAGCGGGTCACGTTCCCCAGCGCCTCGCCCGCGAGCAGCTTTCGGAGGGTCAGGAAATCCCCGTCCCAGCGCCGGTTTTGGAATACAGTCAGCACCCGGCCCATCCTTTCCGCCAGACCGATCAGCTCCTGCCCCTCCCCGCTGCGCACCGCGAAGGGCTTGTCCACCACAACATCGAGCCCGGCCTCAAGCGCGGCCTTTGCCAGCGGATAATGGGTGGCCGGAGGAGTCCCAAGCACCACCAGGTCAAGGTCACCGGCAAGCGCAAGCACCGCATCGGCGTCGGGCACTGTGCTGGCACCCGGGTACCGCCCGGAAGCGGCAGCCTGCCTGCCGGCGTCGGACGTTGCGACGACGTCAAGCGAGTAGTGCGGGTCCGCGGCGATCAGCGGCGCATGGAAGACGCTCCCGGAGAGTCCATAGCCGACGACGGCGGTGCGGATAGTGCGCTCATTTTCAGTCCGGGTCATACGGGCAACGCTACCCCGCCCTCAACCATCCCTCAGATCCCGCCCCCTTTTCGCCAACGCTCTCGCAAATTCGGTCAGGGTCAGAAAAAGAACTGAGCCGGAGCTGCGAAAGCGTCCCAAGAAAACCAGCAGGAGCTGCGAGAGCGTCCCAAGAAAACCAGCAGGAGCTGCGAGAGCGTCCCAAGAAAACCAGCAGGATGTGAGAGAGGGTCCCAGGAGGGAGGTCCGGGTCAACGACGAAGGCCGGCACCTCCCGGACGTCCAGAGATGCCGGCCGTGGCCGTGATGATTTGTGCCAGGCGGGAGGTGCTACTTCTTGACCCAGCCGAGGGTGGTCCAGTCCGGAACCTGGGACAGGCTCTGGAACAGGGACGGTCCGTAGTTGGCCAAGCCGGTGCGGACGAAGGAGATCTGCGGGCCGTTCATGACCACGCCCATGGAGAAGTACTTCGCCATGTGCTCCTTCTCCACGTCCATTGCTGCCTTGTTGCGCTCGGCGTTGTCCTCGATGGAGGTCAGGTCTGCGATCTTCTTGTCCAGTTCGGCGTCGCCCAGTCCGTTTTCGTTGGTCTTGGAGTCGTAGTACTGCTTGACGGCGGACGTAGCGTCGGCGCCAACGGTGTAGCCGGAGACGCTCATGTCGAAGTCGCGGCCGCCGATGACCTTGCCGAAGTCGGCGGAAGCACGCTGGTCGATGCCCACGTCCAGGCCGCCGGCCTGCAGCTGCTTCTGCAGGGTCTGGGTGAAGGCCAGGGTGGTGGGGTCATCACCGAAGTTGCTGATCTTGAAGGCGGCAGGCTTGCCGTCCTTCTCCATGATGCCGTTGGCATTCGCGGTGTATCCGGCGTCGGTGAGGATCTTCTTGGCAGCATCGGCGCCGGATTCCTTGACGGGGTAGTTGTCCTGGTAGTACTCGGAGAACGGCAGGAGCATCATGGAGCCGGAGCTGGGCTCCTCCCAGTTCAGCCCGTTGAAGCGGACCTTGCGGAGGGCTTCGCGGTCCACGGCCGCGAAGATCGCCTTGCGGACTGCAACGTCGGTGATCTTCTGGGCATTGATGTTCATGCCGCCGGCGAAGAGCCGCTGGCCGCGGCGGACCTCGGAGTCCTTGGTGCCCTCGAGCTGCTTGTAGAGGGCGATGGTGTTGGCGGACATGGCGTCGATTTCGCCGTTCTTGAAGGCGGCGATCTGGGCGCTGGTCTCAAGCTGGCGGAACACCACGTTCTCCAGGACTGGCTTGTTGCCCCACCACTTCTCGTTCGGCACCAGGCTCACGGTCTTGCCGGCCGCGTCATACTGGTCCACCTTGAACGGTCCCGCCATCCATTCCGGGTGCATTTCGCCAACGAATCCCTCGTTGAAGATCTGGGGGGTGTTCACGGCGGGGTGGATGAGGCCAAAGTAGAGGTCTTCCAGCGGGTAGACGGGCTGGCTCAGCGTGGTGATGACTTCCTTATCGCTGCTGCCTGCCTCCACTGACTCGACGAAGGCGTAGGACCCGGAGGAGACGATGTCGTAGCCGGCATCCGGGCTCTTCAGGATGTTCCAGGTGTTCTGGAAGGCCTTGATGTCGATGGGAGTGCCGTCATTGAAGGTGGCTTTGTCGTTGACCTTTATGGTGACGATCTGTTTGCCGTCCTTCACCTCGCTCTCCACGGATTCGCAGAAATCCTTGTTGGGCGTGGCCTTGCCTTCGAAGTCCACCTTCCAGCAGCCGCCGATTCCGCCACCGGTGACCGCCACGGGGTTGATCGGGGCCATCATTGCGGAGTTGTCAGAGCTGTTGCCGTCATTGGAGAACCCGTTGAAGTTCGGTCCGATGCTGCCGAGCGGGAGGGTGACCTTGCCGCCCTGCTCAAGATCGGCGGCAGGCTTCTCGTTGATGCTGATGAGCTTGGACAAGTCGCTGCCGGCTCCCTGTCCCTGGCCTGTCTCCGGTCCGGTGGGTGTGCCGCCGCCCCCGCAGGCCGTCAGCGCCAGAGTCGCAGCTACAGCCGCCGCTCCCCCAATCCTGGTCAGATTCTTCATGGTTTTCCCTTCATTGGTGCGAGTGGTGGTGCTTGTGATGGGTCGAAAAATCTAGGGTGCATCGTGTTCCGCCGTTTCGTGGACCACCAGCATGTCCTCGGCAAGCTCGCCGTCCGGGAAGAAGCAGGCAAACTGCTGGTCCGGGGGCGGTACCGGGCCTGCCTCGAGGACCTGGGCCGCGGCGGACGGGCGAACAGATTCCAGCGGCGGTTCCAGCGTGAGGCACTGTTCCTTCTTGGCCAGCGGCAGCGCGGCAAAGACGGGACAGCGGGTGGCGAAGTTGCAGCCCTTGGGGGCGTCCAGGGGAGAAGGCAGGTCTCCTTGCAGAATGATCCGCTCCCGTGTGCGCTCCAATTGCGGATCCGGAACGGGGATGGCGGACAGCAGTGCGCGGGTGTACGGGTGGCGCGGGTTGTCAAAGACCCGGTCCACTTCGCCGACCTCTACGATCTTCCCCAGGTACATGACCGCCACGCGGTTGGAGATGTGGCGGACCACAGAAAGATCGTGCGCCACCATCAGGTAGCTGAGGCCCAGCTCCGCGCGGAGCTTGTCCAGGAGGTTGATGACGCCGGCCTGCACGGAGACGTCCAGCGCGGAGACCGGCTCGTCCAGAACCACCAATTTCGGGTTCACGGCCAGGGCCCGGGCTATGCCCACTCGCTGGCGCTGGCCGCCGGAGAACTGGTTGGGGAAGCGGTTGACGTGGTCAGGCTGCAGACCCACCAGCTTCATCAGCTCCATGATCCGCTTTTTGATGGCAGGCCTGCCGAGGCCGGCGTTCTGGAGAGGCTCGGCCAGGACCTCGTACACCGTGAACCGCGGATCCAGGGCGCCGGTGGGGTCCTGGAAGACCATCTGCAGTTCCCGGCGCATGGCGCTTTTGGTCTTGGCATCGGCAGCTTCTTTGTTGCTGATGCCGCCGATGGTCACCTCGCCGTCCTGGTCCTTATGGAACTCCATGATTTCCAGGAGCGTGGTGGTTTTCCCGGACCCGGACTCACCGACGATCGAGAAGCACTCGCCCTCGCGGATGTCGAAGCTGACGCCATCGACGGCCTTCACCGTGCCGATGCGCCGTTTCAGCAGCGCGCCCTTGGTGAGCGCGAAATGCTTGCGCACGTCCTTAAGCTGGAGGACTGTGCTGCGCTCCAGCCGCGGGATGAGGTCAAAACGGGACACCGGTACCGGCGGTGCGGAAAAGATCTCGTGGACGTCCACGTCCGCGCCCAAGGAACCGGACTTGATGCAGGCCGCGTTGTGACCCTCATGGCCCTCAACCGGCAACAGCTCAGGCTCACCGGCCAGGCAGGCATCTGTGGCCAGGGGGCACCGCGGCGCGAAGGAGCAGCCGGTGGGCCTGTAGACCAGGTTCGGCGGGATGCCCTCGATGGGAACCAGGGATGTCTTCTCCGCCACGTCCACCCGGGGCACTGCCCCGAGCAGACCCATGGTGTACGGCATCCGCGGGTTGTAGTAGATGTCGTCGACATTGCCTGTTTCCACCGGCTTGCCGGCATACATGACCATAATGTCGTCAGCCATACCGGCCACCACACCCAGATCGTGCGTGATCATCACGACGGCGGCACCCGTTTCCTCCTGCGCGGTATGCAGCACCTCCAGTACCTGGGCCTGGATGGTGACGTCCAGGGCCGTCGTCGGCTCATCAGCAATCAGCACCCGCGGGTTGTTGGCGATGGCGATCGCAATCATCACCCGCTGGCGCATGCCGCCCGAGAACTCATGCGGGAAAGCCTTAAGCCTGTCCTTCGGGCTGGGGATGCCCACCATCGCCAGAAGTTCGACGGCGCGGGCTTCTTTCGCCTGTTTGCTCATGGCGGGGTTGTGGATGGTCAGGGCCTCGGTGATCTGGGCGCCCACCGTGTAGACCGGCGTCAGGGAGGACAGAGGATCCTGGAACACCATGGCGATGTCGTTACCGCGGTAGGCGCACATGGCCTTATCAGTGAGGCCCAGCAGTTCCTTGCCTTTGAGCCGTACGGAGCCAGTGATTTCAGCGGTCGTGGGAAGGAGGCCCATGATGGCGAGCGACGTGACGGATTTTCCCGACCCCGATTCGCCCACGATGCCCAGGGTCTTGCCCGGCAGCAGATCGAAGTCCACGCCCCTGACGGCGTGCACCACTCCGTTCTCGGAGTTGAACCGGACGTGCAGGTCCCGCACGGAAAGGATGGCGTCCGACGGCGAGTACAGCCCGGCAATCTCAAGGCGCTCGGCGGCGGAGTGGGTGGCGTCGGCCGGTTCGATGTATGTTCCGCTGCTCATTTGCTCTTCTTCTTGGCGCTGCCGATGGAACTGGAACTGGGATCAAAGGCGTCACGCAGCCCGTCGTTCATCATGGCGAGGGACCCGGTCAGGAGGAACATCACGGTCAGTGGGACCCAGAACATCCATGGGAAGGTGTTGACCTGCGAGGTGGCACCGCCGATCAGCACGCCCAGGCTCACGTCCGGCACCTTGATGCCGATCCCGATGAAGGAGAAGGCAACTTCCGCAAGGATGGCTGCGGTGACGCCGCGGGTGATGTCCAGCACCAGGAGCGAACCGACGTTGGGGACCAGGTGCCGCCACACGATCCTGCGCGGCGGAACGCCCATGTACTGGGCGGCCTTGACGTAATCCCGTTGCATGAGTGACATGGAGAGGGAGCGGATCAGCCTGGCGGTGCCCATCCAGCTGAAGACCAGCAGCACGATGATCAGCAGCAGCCAGCTGGGGAGGTCCCTTCTCAGGCCATCGCCGCCGCCGCTGGTGGCCACGGCAACCACCAGCAGGGCAGGCATCATGATGAGCGCTTCGAGGACGAACAGCATGACCTTGTCCACTTTGCCGCCGAAGTAGGCCATGGTGCAGCCGTAAACCGCTGCGATCAGCACCGAAACCAGCCCGACGATCAGGCCGATCAGAATGGAGATCCTGGTACCCTCCACCGTCATGGCATAGAGATCGATGCCCGCCTGCGAAGTGCCCAGGAAATGATCGCCGGACGGCGGCACAGCGATGTTGAACGGGTCGATGGTCTCCTTGTCCCAGGGCGTGAAGAATCCGCCCACAAAGGAAAAGACGGTCAGAGCCAGGAAAATGAGCAGGCCCGCCACCGCTGTTTTGTTGCGCATGAAGCGGCGGAAGATGATGGTGGACTTGGCAATCACGACGTCGGCGCTCGCCAGGTGCGCTTCCTCCGCGACGGCTGCCGGATCGACTGCATTGAGGTTGGTCATCGCTACTGCACCCTCACTCTCGGGTCAACAAGCGTGGTGGCAAAGTCAGCCAGGATGGCACCGAGGGCAAAGATGACGGAGCCGTAGGCCAGGGTGGCCGTTGCCGCGTTGACGTCCTGAAGGGAGATGGCATCTATGCTCCAAGAGCCGACGCCGGGCCACGCGAAGATCTTTTCGGCGAAGAAGCCGCCGGCAAAAATGGCAGGAATGGTGAAGGCGATGCTCTGGGCCACCGGGATGAACGAAACCCTGAGGGCGTGCCGGGTGATGGCCTGGTTGCGGGTCAGTCCCTTCGCGCGGGCCGTGCGGACAAAGTCTGCATTGACGTTGTCCAGCAGGTACTGCCGCTGGGCAATCTGGTAGGACCCCCAGCCCACCAGGGTGATAGCGATGGTGGGCACCGCATAGTGGGCCAGCATGTCCACGAACTGTTCCCAGCCCGGTGCCATGCCGGGTGTGGAGATACCTGTGACGAAGAAAATGCGCTCACCGACGGTCTCGTTGATATTGATGGCACCCAGCTGCACCAGGAAGTAGGCAATGGGGGCAGGGACAATATATGCGAGGTAGCTGTAGGAGGTGATGACGCGGTCCTGGAATTTGTACTGGCGTGCCGCCGAGTACACCCCGAGGGCAACACCGATGACGAGCGTCAGGACAATGGAGGCCAGGAAAAGCCGGGTGGAGATCCACACGCGGTCGCCGAATTCTGCATTGATGTAGGCGCCGTTGGGGCTGCGGCCCCAGTCCCAACGGGTCACGATGCCAGTGAGCCACTCCACGTAGCGTTCCCAAGGGCTCAGGTCGGGGTCCAGGCCTTTTAGACGCATGGAGTTAGCAACCTGCTCGGGCGTCGGACGCGGAACGCGCTCCTGCTCCAGCAGTGCGGGCTGGAGGGAACTGACCGCCAGGAAGTACCCGGCCGAGGTGGTCAGAAAGATCATGAAGACATACGTGACGCCGCGCTTGGCGAGGTACCTGAGCATGTGGCGGCTACTTCTGTATCGTCGCCGCCAGCAATATGCCCGAAGACTGCAAGGGCGTCCGGTGCGTCGGCATCGGGGTATTGGCCTCAACAACAATCACGATCATGATCCTTCCGTCTTCCCCGGCCAGCAGGGGATACGCCGCCGCTCCGGGTTCTGAACCAGCGGGTAGCCGGCGTCACGCGACCATCGCCAGCCAGGTCTTGGTGGACTCTGTTGCGCGGGTCACATTCCAGAGGAAATTACCACACAGATCCTGTCAATATGTGCCCAAAAGGGCGGAAATCACGCACGCAGTATCGAATCGTTATGAATAGTTCAGTGAATCTATTTCGACTGGACGATTCCCGGTTCCAGGGTCAGGCTATGATCCGCGGATAACCCGCGTGACGAGCTCCCGCCAGGATTCCGCCAGCCGCTCAGGGGTGACGCCGTGAACGCGCACCGCATACAAGAGCCGTTCAGGGTCCAGGATGGCACTAAGGGACAGTGCCATCAGCCACGGATCCGCCTCCATTCCTTCCTCGCGGAGCAGGAACTCAATGTGGCGGTGCCAGAGCACGACTGCCGGCACCTCAAACCGATTCCGGATGGAGGCATCCGCTGCCCGCGCGAGGTCCCCGTACTCCAGCACGAAGGCTATCCGTTCGGCCCCGAAGGCAATCAGCCGGTCCAGGCCAGGCGCGCCGGGTCCCAGCGGGGGCGGACCGAACATGAAGCGTCCCTGGAAATCAGCCTCTGCATCGCTCAGCAGCGTCATCATCAGGCCTGCCCGGCTGCCGAACCTGCGGAAGACGGTCCCCTTGCCCACACCCGCGCGTTCGGCCAGCCGGTCCATGGTGAGTCCGTCCGCGCCGCATTCTTCGACTAGTTTTCGCGCGGCTTCCAGCAGGCGCTCCCGGTTCCGCGCGGCATCACTGCGTTCGGCAACGGGGCCGGACAACGATCCGGGTCGCAAGGGGATGAAGCTCACATCCCATATTCTAGACCCCGGGAATAATATCCGGACCATAGTCCGTTTAGACCGGTGAAGGCCCCAACTGCCTCCACCTTCCACCGGCTCGCGGCGCGCCGCAGCCCAAACCCCAGGAGTCCACATGTCCAACAGCACCGTACTCACCCTCGTCGGCAGCCTCCGCGCCGGTTCCACCAACCAGAAGCTTGCCGAAGCCATTCAGTTGAACGCTCCGGACCAGGTTGACGTGATCATCCACGAAAGCCTGGGCGACATCCCGTTCTACAACGAGGACATCGACATTGAGGGCCAGGTGCCCGCCGCTGCCGCCGCCCTGCGCGCGGCCGCCAACGAGGCCGACACCCTGCTCCTGGTCACCCCGGAGCACAACGGCACGGTGCCCGCTTCGCTGAAGAACGCCATCGACTGGCTGTCCCGTCCCTTCGGCGCCGGTGCCCTCGCCGGCAAGCCCACCGCCGTCGTCGGTACCGCCTTTGGCCAGTTCGGCGGAGTGTGGGCCCAGGACGAGGCCCGCAAGGCTGCCGGCATTGCGGGCGCCCAGGTGCTTGAGGACGTCAAGCTGGCCGTTCCGGGATCCATGGTGCGCTTTGCGGAACTGCACCCGAAGGATGACGCCGAGGTTGTTGAGCAGATCAAGGGCGTTTTTGACGCCTTGGCCGCTGCACGGTCCGCCGCATAAGGCCAACTGCGCACAAAATGCCCCGGCGCCGTTCAGAGGTGGCCGGGGCATTTTGTTATCTCACTGTGCACTCTGCGGGCGAAGACGGTGCAGCGTGACCAAGTCTTGTCCCAACCGGTACCGCTCCGGCATTCTCTGCGATGCCGGGCGGCCGTAACGTTAATGCACGGAACGTACCGGGACAGGAATGCGGTGCAGGCATGGCGAGCAGGCGGAGTGCCAGGACAAGGATGGCGGCGGCGATGCTGCTTCCTCTATGGCTGGGATCCTGCGTTGCCACTTCGGGATCTCCCGGAGACTCACACATCAGCGAACGGACAGCAACGCCGGAGGCACTGCTGGAACCCGCTCCCCAGCCGCAGTACGCCCCTCCAGCCGGATCCTCCGCGAACAGCACTCCCCCGGACAGCCCGGTATCATCCGGCACCGTCCCCGACGCATCGCCCGGCGCGTCGCCAAGCGCGTCCCCAGGCGCATCGCCAGGCTCCGGTGGCGCCGGCCGCGGCCAGGCCGCCGTCCCGGGCACAGCCCCGGTATCAGGCGCGGACCCTTCGTCGGCACCGTCCCCGGCTGCTCCTCCGTCCCGCAACACCGCAGGGACCCAGACGGTCACGGCCTACTACGTGCTCCTGGACGACGGCGGCAGCGGCGGCGTGCGCTTCGGCTGCAATGACAGCCTGGTGGGCATCCGCCATTCCATCGCCGGCGCGGCCGAGCCCTTACACACGGCGATGCGCGCCCTGCTGGATAGCGCCGCCGACCCGGCAGACGGGCTCTACAACTCGCTCTCAGCGTCCACCTTGGAGTTTCTGGCCGGCAGCTTCGACGGCACCACGGTGACGGCCTACCTCGCCGGCACCATCCGGCCGGGCGGGACGTGCGACATTCCGCGGATGGAAGCGCAGCTCACCCAGACCGCCGTCTCCTCGGTGGGCGCCATCCGGGCTGAGATCTACGTGAACGGCGTAGGGCTGACCGAAGCCCTGAGCCTCAAATAGCCCTGAGCCGTGAATGGGGCCGCAAGCACAGGTGTAGCGGCTCACCGGGAAGAGCTCAACCTCCGAACAGGGCGTCCATCGCATCATGGCTGCGCGCCCCTGCCAGCTCGGACCAGTTGCCGTCACCAAGGACTTGCACTGCCACTCTGGAAACCGTTGCATACGCCGCCTTGGCGGTGTTGCCGCCGATGCTGATGCGCTGCACGCCGGCGTCATGCAGTTCGGCCACCGACGGCGCCCCCACACCGGCGAGCGCGTTCAGCGGGGCGGCAATGCTGCGGCCAAGTTCGTGCAGCAGGTGGAGGTCCGTCACGCCCGGCACAAAGATGCCGCTGGCTCCGGCTGCCAGGTAGGCCTCAGCCCGCACAAGCGTTTCCTCAAAGGCATGCTCCCGGTGGTTGCCGGACAGAAAGGTGTCCGTGCGGGCATTGATGAAAAGCTCGACGCCGGCGGCCGCTGCCGTCTCCCGGATCAGGTTGAGGCGGCGGCACTGTTCACCGACTGAGGTGAGCGGATGGTCGCCGGAGTCCTCGAAGTTCACGCCGACTGCGCCGGCGTCGAGCACCGCGCGGATGGTCTCCCTGAGGAGGCCGTCATCGTAGTTGCCGCTGCTGCCCGCGTAGCCTGTTTCAATATCCGCCGTCACCGGAAGGCTGGTGGCCGCAACGATCCTCTTCAGCGCGTCAATGGCCAGAACGCGCGGCAGCCTGTTGCCGTCCGGAAAGCCCAGGCTCCAGGAAATCGCGGAGCTGGACGTGGCAATCGCCGAGGCCCCGGCCTCCTCGACCAGCCGCGCGGACGCTGCGTCCCATACATTGACCAGGACAAGCGGCAAGCTGCCGGCCTGGTGGAGGGCATGGAAGGCGGCCGCATTGGCTGTGGAAGACGGAGTGTTTGTCATTGCTCCATTCCAGCCCTTGAGCGAGCCAACGTAAAGTGCCGTGGACCATCGTGTGGATGGTTAATCAACAGGTGTTGCCTAACCGGCAACTGTCGGCTGTATCCTGAGAACGTGACCCACGAAACACTTAATGCCGCAGCAGGGACGCTGCCGGCTGAAGCCATTGACGCAATCGAGCGCGCGGCCACGTCCGCCCACCGCCACGAGGACCTGTTCTCGGAGCGCGCAGCCCACATCAGGCAATCCGCCGTCCGGGACGTCTTCGACATCTCCATGCGCCCAGGCCTCATTTCGCTGGCCGGAGGCAGCCCGTACCTGCAGTCCCTGCCGCTTGAGCGGCTGGGTACAACCGCGGCAAAGATCATCGCCGAGGACGGCCTAACCGCCCTTCAGTATGGTGGCGGCCAAGGCACCGAAGAACTGCGCACCCAGATCTGCGCAGTGATGGCTGCCGAAGGGATCCTGGACGCCCGCCCGCAGAATATAGTGGTCACCGCCGGTTCACAGTCGGCCCAGGACGTGGCCACCAAGGTTTTCTGCAATCCGGGCGACGTGGTGCTGGTGGAAAATCCCACCTACGTGGGCGCCCTCAACACCTTTGAGGCTTATCAGGTGCAGGTGGAAACGGTGGAAATGGACGGCGCCGGACTGGTGCCGGAACTGCTGGAGGCAAAGATCGCGGCGCTCCAGACTGCCGGAAAAAACATCAAGTTCCTGTACACCATCCCCAACTTCAATAACCCGTCCGGGATCACCCTGGCGCGCGACCGCCGCCAGCAGGTAGTGGATATATGCCGCAATGCGAATATTCTGATACTGGAGGACAACCCCTATGGCCTGCTGAGGTTTGACGGGCAGCCGCTGGAACCGCTGCGGGCAGCCAACCCTGCCGATGTCATCTACATGGGCTCGTTCTCCAAGATCTTTGCACCCGGCTTACGGATCGGCTGGGCCCTGGTTCCGGAACACCTCCAACGGCGCTATTACCTTGCCTCCGAGGCCGTTACGCTGTGCCCGCCCACCCTCAATCAGATGCTGGTATCCGCCTACCTCCGGGACTATGACTGGAAGGGGCAGATTGCGACCTACCGCGGCCTCTACGCCGAGAGGTGCCACGCGATGCTGGCTGCACTCAAGGAACACATGCCCAGCAGTGCCAGCTGGACCAGCCCGGAGGGCGGCTTCTTCGTCTGGGTGACCCTGCCGGACGGTGTGGATACCTATCCGTTGCTGCAGAAGGCGATCGACGCCGGCGTTGTGTTTATCCCCGGCGCCGCCTTCACCCCCTCCGATGAACCGTCCAACAAGCTGCGGCTGGCCTTCAGCGCTGTGGACCCGGACGCCATCACCGAAGGCGTCCGCCGTTTGGCCCCCGTGCTGCGGGAAGCCATCGCGGCGCTGTAGCGTTGGCCTCACTGAATCCGAACGTGAAGAACCAAGCAAAGGAGCACAAAGATGAGCGGAATCATTGTTGTTGGGGTTGACGGCAGCGGAACTGCCAAAAAGGCAGCTGAGTCCGCGCGGGACCTGGCCGCGGCCCTGGGAGCATCCCTTCACGTCGTGTCGGCCTTCGACACCGACCGTACCGAGGTGTTTGGCTCCGGAAGCGACGAGTGGATTGTTTCCGACGCGGACGGCGCCGAGAATGTCGCCAAGACGGTGGCCAACTCCCTGGGACAGGACATCAAGGTGACCTACTCGGCTGCCCGCGGCAAGCCCGCCGAGGCCCTCATCAAGGAGGCCGGCCGCCTGGACGCCCGCATGATCGTGGTGGGCAACCGGAGGATGCAGGGCATAGGCCGCGTGCTGGGCAGCGTGGCCAACAGCGTGGCGCACAACGCCCCGTGCGACGTCTACATTGCAAACACCTACGGCGCCGACTAACAGGCGACCCTGCACCTTGCACGGGCAGGACCTGCCCGTGCAAGGTGTCCCTTCTCACCCCCGGAGCACCGTCTTCAATGCCCGGCCGGCGATAAAATTGAACTGCCCCCGATGGCGCGGACAGTCAATATCCACGCTATCCAAGGGGTCCCATTGATCACGCTCCAGCGCCGCCAGCTTGTTGGCCATGACATCCTGCTGGCCCGCCACGGCAACCACATCTGCTCCATGCGGTTGGACCGCGGTAACGGCCGTGTGGTGGCCCTGCTGGACGACGGGTCCGTGGACAGCGCCCCTAACCTGATCTCCCCCGGCCTTCGCTTGCCGGACACGTTGCAGAGCGTCCTGCGCGAAGACTGGAAGTTGTTCGCAGGACTTTCGGCAGCCGCGGCAGGACTCGGCTGCCTGATGGTGGCGGCTGCATCGGCTTACAGCAGCTCCATGGTGGATCCTGAGATGGTCCAGCTGCTGTCTGCCTACTCGGCCTACTAACGGCTGGGCGGCCGGCGGGAGCCTAGACCAACCAGCCGCGCAGCAGCCACCACAGGCCCGCCATTACCAGTCCGCCGAAGAGCGAGCCCGCCACCACCTGCGCGACACTGTGGGCGCGGAGCACTACCCGGGACCAGCCCACCGCGGGGACCAGCAGCAGCAACGGCAGCCAGGCCGGGCCGAGCATCAGCACGACGATAACCGCCGATGACGACATGGCCGCCGCGTGGCCGCTGATCTTCCAGAACGGACTTACGGCGGCAATCACCAGGATTCCGGCCACGATGGCCAGCACCGTGGCTACCACGCTCCGCGGGGCACTGACGGCTTCCAGCACCAGCAACCCGGCCATCACCGAGGCAAGAGCCATCAGGAGCACGGGCGCCCGCTGTTTGCGGTCGCTGACATGGTGGTCCGTGACCTTGCCCAGCCTCACGAGTCCCAGCAGCAGGCATAGCGGCAGTACGCAGACAAAAAGCGCGGCCACCGCCCCGTACACAGCCGTTCCCGGGAAGCCGGCCTCGATGGCAGGGCTGATCAGCAGCTGGACGGTGACCACCGCCGGGGGTTGAAAGACCTCAGTCAGCCACCTGGCAGAACGGTTTTTTGCCCTCAGGGCCGCGCTATTCACGGTTAATGGGTTTCAATGGCCTGGGTTTTCAATGGGCCTGTCTTTTCAATGGCCTGGGTTTTCAATGGGCCTAGTCCAGGAGGAGCGCGGGCTCCTCAAGGATCGCTGCGACGTCGGCCATAAAGCGGGCGGACAGGTCACCGTCAACCACGCGGTGGTCAAAGGAGCCGCCGAGGGTGGTGATCCAGCGCGGGATGACTTCGCCGTCCAGCACCCAGGGCTTCTGCTTGATGGTTCCGAACGCAACGATGGCGACCTCGCCGGGATTGATGATGGGCGTCCCTGTGTCGATCCCCAGCGCACCGATGTTGGTGATGGTGAGGGTTCCGCCCTGCATTTCGGCTGGTTTTGTTTTCCCCGCCCGCGCCGTGGTGGCCAGGTTGTTCAGGGCCAGCGCCAACTCCTTCAGCGAAAGATCCTGCGCGTCCTTGATGTTGGGGACCATCAGCCCACGCGGGGTGGCAGCAGCGATGCCCAGGTTCATGTAGTGCTTGACGTGGATCTCTGCGGTGTCGGTGCCGTCCGCGTTGTCCACCCAGGTGGCATTGACGCTGGGATTCCGGGCGGCGGCCCAGATGACGGCCTTGGCCAGGATCAGCAGCGGGGACACCTTGATGCCCTCGAAGTCACGCGACACCTTCAGCCGCTTGACGAACTCCATGGTGCGGCTGGCGTCCACATCCACGAAGATGCTCACGTGCGGTGCGGCGAAGGCGGATTCCACCATCGCCTTCGCTGTTGCCTTGCGGACACCCTTAACGGGGATCCGTTCGATCCGCTGGTCCTGCGGCTTTCCTGCCTTGCCCCAGAAACCTTCCGCTTTGTCCAGTTCGGCGTCGCGCTGTGCCTGGTAGCTGACCAGGTCCTCGCGCGTGACTTCACCCCGGGACCCCGTTGCCACCACGTCGGCGAGGTCAATTCCCAGGTCCCTGGCAATTTTCCGCACCGGCGGCTTCGCCAGGACCCGGTTCACCAGGCCGGTGATGGTCCCGCCCAACGTGGGACGGTTGTCAACGAACTCTTCGGCATCGGAGGCCGCAGCGTGCGCCGCCGGCCCGGCTGAGGGGACCGGCCCAGGCGGGGCGGCGGGCGGGGCAACGGGCGCCGTAACCTGGACCGGTCCAGCGGCGGTGGCACTTGGGGCCGCCTTGCGCGCACGGCGCTTCACGGCGTCGGCCTTGGGGCCGGAACCCACCAGCGGGCCGCCAGCCAAGGCACTGTCCGACGTGTCGGCGTCGGACGCGGGAAGCGTGCCGTACAAAGGCTGGACCGGCATCGCCGGAGCGGGGACATCAGCCGGCGTCGGGTCACCGGACACCTCGTCGGAGACGCTGATGATGGCCGTCCCAACGTCGATGGTGAGGCCTTCGGGGACCAGCAGTTCGGTGACCGTCCCGGCAAAGGGGGACGGCAGCTCAACGAGCGATTTGGCCGTTTCGATCTCGCACAGGACATCGTTGATGGCTACGGTGTCCCCTGGCTTGACCTTCCAGGAGACGATTTCCGCCTCGGTCAGACCTTCGCCCACGTCGGGCAGGTTGAACTTATTCAGAGTCATGATGTCCTCGGTTTCGGAAGCTCAGGCTGCCAGCGTCAACAGACAGAGTGAGCAGGAAATGTGGGGCCCTAGTACGCCAGGGCGCGGTCCAGCGCCTCTAGGATCCGGTCGATATCCGGAAGGTAGTCTTCCTCAACCTTGGCCACAGGATACGGCATGTGGAAGCCGCCCACGCGGATCACCGGCGCTTCAAGGGAAAGGAAGGCCCGCTCGCTGATCCGGGCCGCGATTTCGCCGCCAAGGCCGCCGAACGTCGGGGCCTCATGGGCCACGATGAGCCGCCCTGTCTTTTCAACGGACGTCGTGACGGTGTCAAAGTCGATGGGGGAAAGGGACCTGAGGTCGATCACTTCCACGCTGCGGCCATCCTCCGCTGCGGCGTTGGCTGCGGCGAGGGCCACCGGAACCAGGGGGCCGTAGGCGACGATGGTGGCGTCGGAACCTTCGCGAAGCACGTGCGCCTTGAACGGATCCCCGGCCGCCCCCGCGGCTTGCACGTCCACGTCTCCCTTGAGCCAGTAACGGCGCTTGGGTTCGAAGATGATGATGGGGTCCTGGCATTCGACTGCCTGCTGGATCATCCAGTAGGCATCATGGGGGTTGGACGGAGTGATGATGCGCAGCCCGGCTGTGTGGGCGAACAACGCCTCAGGGGACTCGGAGTGGTGCTCCACCGAGCCGATTCCGCCGCCATAGGGGATGCGAATGACCACGGGAACGGTGAGGTTGCCGTTGCTGCGGGCATGCATTTTTGCCAGCTGGGTGGTGATCTGGTTGAAGCCCGGGAACACAAAGCCGTCGAACTGTATTTCACAGACAGGGCTGTAGCCACGCAGGGCCAGTCCGATCGCGGTGCCGATGATGCCGGACTCCGCCAGTGGCGTATCCACTACGCGCTCCGGGCCGAACTCCGCGATCAGGCCGTCCGTGACCCGGTAGACGCCGCCCAGGGGCCCGATATCCTCGCCCATCAGCAACGACTTGGGGTTGTTGTTCAGGGCTGCGCGGAGGCCTTCATTGATGGCCTTGGCAATGGTCATGGTGGTCATCGGTTGCCTGCCTCTTTGTCTGCCTCTTCGGACGATTCATCGCCGGCAAACCCTGCGCTGTATTCCTCGAACCACGCCAGCTCTTCCGCAACCAGCGGGTGGGCCTCCACATAGGTGTTGGCGAACGCCGTGCGGATGTCGGGAGTCTCCAGGTCGTGCGTTGTCCGCCGGACATAGGCCGCGAGTTCGTCCCCGTCAGCCTTGACCTTGGCAAAGAAGGAATCATCAGCCAGTCCCTCGGCACGCAGGTACTTCTCCAGCCGGGTCAGCGGATCCTTCGCCCGCCAGGAATCTTCCTCCGCGGACTGGCGGTACTTGGTGGGGTCGTCCGCCGTTGTGTGGGCGCCGACGCGGTAGGTGAACGCCTCAATCAGCACCGGTCCCTTGCCCTGGCGCGCGTGGTCCAGTGCCCACTCGGTCACAGCGTGCACAGCGATGACGTCATTGCCGTCCACCCGCACGCCCGGGAATCCGTAGCCCTTGGCCCGGTTGGACAACGGAATGCGGGTCTGGACTGTGCTCGGCACCGAGATGGCCCAATGGTTGTTCTGGCAGAAGAACACCACGGGGGCGTTGAAGGACGAGGCGAAGACCATGGATTCGTGGACGTCGCCCTCGGAGCTGGCGCCGTCCCCGTAGTAGGCGATCACCGCCGCGGCAGGTTCCGTGCGGGCTGGATCGGAGGTGGCGGCCAGCTTCTGGTCGCGCTGGATGCCCATGGCGTAGCCCACGGCGTGCAGTGTCTGGGCCGCGAGCACCAAGGTGTAGAGGTGGAAGTTGGTGTCCTTGGGGTTCCAGCCGCCGTTGGAGACCCCGCGGAACTGGCGAAGCAGCTCGGCCAGATCCACGTTGCGGGTCAGGGCCACGCCGTGCTCACGGTACGTGGGGAAGATGTAGTCCTGCGGCTGGCTGGCGCGGCCGGAGCCGATCTGCGCGGCCTCCTGGCCGGTCAACGGAACCCAGAGGGCAAGCTGGCCTTGCCGCTGGAGTGCTGTGGCTTCAACGTCAAAGCGGCGGATCGCGGCCATGTCCGCGTAGAGCCCACGCAGCTTCGCCGCATCCAGTTTCTGCGCATACTCGCTGTAAACAGGATCTGTCCCCAGTTTCCCGTCCGGGCCCAGGAGCTGGACCATCTGGGCAGGGGGCTCGCCCATGGCGGCCTCGGCATCAGCCTCGAGCTGGTCGTCTATCGCTGTTCCATCGAACTCGGTGGAGGGCAGATGTGTGGCGCCCATACCGTCTCCTTGCTTGCCGCATACGGATGCGTTGCAATGTCGCTGGGATATATGCCTTCACGGGAATGCATTCCTTAGGTGGCATATATATTGGCTTACTGTTCCTTACTTTATCTTCAGTAGGTGGCGCGGCGGCTACATGTTAAGCGCTAGGAACGGCGTGGCGGCTTTGTATAGTCCGCACACAGCTGAAGGAAACGGGTGTTGGCCTCCACCTCGCCGATACTCACCCGCACACCCTCATTCCCGAAGGCACGCACGGAGAGCGCCTGGGCCCCCGCAAGTTCGGCGAACTCCCCGCTGTTGACGCCCAGATCCAGCCAGACAAAATTCCCTTGGGCCTCCGGAACAAACCAACCCAGCTCGTGCAGCCCTGCCGTCACCCGGTCACGCTCATCCACCAGGCTTTGTACCCTTTCTACAACCTGGGGGTAGTTCTGCAGTGAGACAATCGCTGCCTGTTCGGCGATCTGGGACACGGCGAACGGCGTGGCAGCTACCCGCAGGTGCTGGGTAAGTTCCGGCTTCGAGACGCTGTAGCCCACGCGGAGTCCGGCCAGGCCGTGCGCCTTGGAGAACGTCCGAAGCACCGCAACGTTGGGATACTTGCGGTAGATCGCCAAGCCGTCCACCGCATCTTCGGCCCGGACAAACTCTTGGTACGCCTCATCGATCACCACTACGACGTCGGTGGGCACGGACTGTATGAACCGCTCGGTTTCCGCGGTAGTCAGGATGGGACCGGTGGGGTTGTTCGGCGTGCAGAGGAGGATGACTTTGGTGCGGACCGTGACGGCTGCCGCCATGGCATCGAGGTTGTGGCGGCCATCCGGAGTGAGCGGGATCCGGACGCTTTCAGCGCCCACCAGGCCCACGCTGATGGGGTACGCCTCGAAGGAACGCCACGCGTAAATAACTTCGTCTGCCTTGCCGTCGTCGTTCTGGCCGGCAAAGGTTGTCAGCAGCTGGTTGAGCGCCCCCAGGCTTCCGGCGCCGGTGACGATGTCCTCAGCGGGAACTCCCAGGAACTCGGCGAGCGCCGCACGGAGTTTGCTGCTGAGCGGATCCGGGTAACGGTTGAAGTCAGTCTGGTGCGCGATGGCTTCCAACACCGCGGGAAGCGGAGGCAGTGGGTTCTCGTTGGAGGAAAGCTTGTAGCTGGCCAGCCCGTCAACGGCGACAGGCGGCTTGCCGGCCGCGTAACGGGGAAGCCTGCCCACCACCGGGCGCGGGCGGATTCCCCCAGCCAGAGTCTCTGATGAAGTCATGCCAACTAGCCTACTTCTCCTGCGCCGGATGGAAGGAGGCCTCCAGGACAAAGGGGGGCAGGGCGAGGACGCCGTCCAGCCGCCACTCAGGGCGGTGTGACAGCATGGGAACATGCGCTCTTTCATCGTTCGGATCCTGATCAACGGACTAGCCCTCTGGATCGCCAGCTGGATCCTGCCCGGCCTCGACATTTCCACGTCAGCCGCCACTGAGGCCGTAGCCAAGACCGGGGTAACACAGGGCACGGATACCGTCGGGATCATCGCGGCCTACCTGTTCGTCGGAGTGATTTTCGGAGTGGTGAACGCGTTCGTCCGGCCGCTGGTCAGCTTCCTGTCGCTACCCATCACCATTCTCACGCTGGGGCTGTTCACCATTGTCATCAACGCCGCCATGCTCTACCTGACCTCCTGGATCAGCAGCTACACGCCGGTGCACTTCACCATTGACTCCTTCTTTTGGACGGCAGTGTTCGCCGCCATCATCATTACGGTCATCTCCCTGGTGGCGGGACGGATACCCGGCGCCCGGAGGCGCTGACCTCACCTCACCTCACGCCGCCCTGCCTCACTGACTTCGAGGCCTGCGGCCTGCGGCTTCCCTGGTGCCGTCAGCGCCCTCCCGGCCCCCTTGTGTCCCGGCGCGGGTCCACCGGCCGTTGAGGCTCAGGTGCCTTAGGCCGAGAGAGGGCGAACCGGGTGGCCGTGGCGGCTCCGCCGGCCCCTAGGGCTCCGCCAAGGACTGCGGTGGACGCCACGAGCGAGGGATCGTCGCTCACCGCTACCAGCCGGGCTCCCTCCTTGTAGTTGCTCAGCCGGTGCCCTGGACCGATGCCAGGGTCCTCCCCTGGCGGCGTCCACACCAGGTTGTCCATGGTGACCGTTACCCGGTTCCTGGTGTCCGGGCTGGGCATGCCGTCACTGCCGGGCACCCAGTCGGCCCGGTGCTCCAGGTGCAGAGTGCTGATGCCAGCAGCCGGAATGATCCCGCCTACCGGGGATCCGGCGGTCAGTACGTATTTCACGTCGTATTCGTCCAGGAAGAGCTCGTCGGCCGCAAGGTTCATGGCATGGACTCCGCCCTGGCTGTAGCCCACGGCCACCACAGCAGAACCCTTCTCCGCTCCTGCAGCCCGAAGGGCTTCCCGTACTGCTGTGGTGACCTCGGACGATCCATAGGCCAGGCCTTCGGCGATCCCGGCTTCATCGAAGGGATTAGTCCCGCCGAGTTCTCCGCCCGTCTGGGTGCCGGGAATTACCACCACGTAAGCGCGCTGGCCGCCGTCGTCCACTTCGAGGATCTCGATATAGCCGTCGCCTCTCGCTTCGATCATCCTGACCCGTTCCAGGAGCCCAGCCGGGGAAGTATCGAATTCGATGGGCGTTGACTCTTTCCGGTCGACCGTTACGGGACGTGGCTTCAGCATGGGAAGAGCCCCCTCGGCCAGGCTCCTGATCAGCGGGCGCGCTGCCATCGCCAAGGGAACACTGCCGGTCAACAGCTCCATAGCGCTCCCGTTGACCCACCCGGTCACGGAGTAGTCGGTGATCTGATCCAGCAGATCGTCGTTGCTGGGGATGCCCCGGCGCCGGGCTACATTCGCCAGCGTCTCAGCTGATTCGTAGTCCCGCTTGCTGGCGCGCACGTCCCTGCTGATGCGCTGCAGCTCCATCCGGACAGCCTGGACAGACCGCTGGGCCTCGCCCACCGAAATCAGCGCTTCCGTTCCGGTAGAGCGCGGATCGTTCTGGTAGGGGCACAGGTCTTCCCAGATGCGGCGCGCCTCGACTTCGACAGCGCTGAGTTCATCCGCCAGATCATCGAGTTTTTCGGCTCCGCCCATGAGTTCTTCGAGCTGGAAGCTGATCCCTCCGACGCCGCCCCTGATTTCCAGGCTGCCGTCCTCGACCGGCCCCGTCGGCTGGATGACCCCGCCGCCGCCCGAAGGCATCACCTCCGCCATCAGTAGCTGCCAGCCGGCGTTCCGGACGTCGAAACAGCGTGAGCGTGGCGGGTCACGGCCGCGGTGGCACCCTCCAGCCTTTCCCGTGCCCGCCCCAGCGATGCTGCCTGTAGCGCCACCGAATCCCGGTAGGCGCGTCCGGCAGGTGACTGCCAGTCGAGCAGCTGAATCTCCCAGAAACCGGCCAGAACCTTCTCTGCGCGGCCGGCGCAGCTGGCCACTCTGACGGCCAGCTGCTGGACCTCGTAGCTGCGCGACATGCATGTATTCATGTCTGCTGCCGTTGGATCGCTGCTCATCCCCTGCTCCTGCTCCCGGATGCTCCCCGAATGCCATCCTGTTTAGCCCCGACGCTACGGAAGCCTGCCCGGCGGACGGAAGTACCGCCGTTGTCTATGTGGACAGGACCCGGACGAAGGCCATACATCGGGAAACGGGGCATCTGGGGAGGACAAGTCACACGAAACCGCCAGCTTAAGGCGCGGCCGGAGTTCGTGAAAGAATCAGCACATGCCTGAAACCGCTGCCACAGCCGATATCCGTACGCCCTCCGGACGCCTTGCTCTTGCAGCGTCACCGGAACAGATCGCGCTCGGCCCGCTGGACGGCCGCTACCAGTCCGCCGTCGCACCCCTCGTTGACTACCTGTCCGAGGCCGCCCTCAACCGTGACCGCGTGGCCGTCGAGGTGGAGTGGCTCATCCACCTGACCAGCCATAACGTCCTTCCCGGAGCTGGCCCGCTGACCAACGACCAGCAGGACGAGCTCCGCAGGATCGTCACCGAATTCGACGCCGCTTCCGTGACCGAGCTGGCCGAAATCGAGGCCGTCACAGTGCACGATGTGAAGGCTGTGGAGTACTACATCGGGCGGCGCCTGCCCGGCATCGGCATTGAAAACCTGACGGCTTTGGTGCACTTCGGCTGCACGTCAGAGGACATCAATAACCTTTCCTACGCGCTGGGCGTGAAGGGCGCTGTGGAGGACGTGTGGCTGCCGGCCGCCCGTGCCTTGGTTGCCCAGATCAGCAAGATGGCCGAGGACAATAGAGCCGTTCCCATGCTGTCGCGCACCCACGGCCAGCCTGCCACCCCTACTACCCTGGGCAAGGAACTGGCTGTCATCGCGCACCGCCTGACCCGCCAGCTGGACCGGATCGCCAGGACCGAGTACCTCGGCAAGATCAACGGCGCCACCGGCACCTACGCCGCCCATGTGGCCTCCGTCCCGGGAGCCGACTGGCAGCACGTGGCCAAGTCCTTCGTCGAGGGCCTGGGCCTGACCTGGAACCCGCTGACCACGCAGATCGAAAGCCACGACTGGCAGGCGGAGCTGTACGCCGACGTCGCGCGTTTCAACCGGATCCTGCACAACGTCTGCACCGACATCTGGAGCTACATCTCCATCGGCTACTTCGCACAGGTCCCGGTTGCCGGCGCCACCGGATCCTCCACGATGCCGCACAAGGTCAACCCGATCCGCTTTGAAAACGCCGAGGCAAACCTGGAGATCTCCTCCGGCCTCCTGGACGTGCTGGGTTCCACACTGGTCACCTCACGCTGGCAGCGCGACCTCACAGACTCCTCCAGCCAGCGCAACATCGGCGTGGCATTTGGCCACTCCCTGCTGGCAATTTCCAACGTGGCCAAGGGCCTGGACCGCCTGGATGTCGCCGAGGACGTACTGGCAGGAGACCTGGACACCAACTGGGAAGTCCTGGGCGAGGCAATCCAGATGGTCATGCGCGCGGAGGCGATTGCCGGCGTCGAAGGCATGGAAAACCCATACGAGCGGCTCAAGGACCTTACCCGCGGGCAGCGCGTCGACGCCGCCCGCATGCAGGAATTCGTCCAGAGCCTGGGCCTCTCCCCGGAGGCTGAAGCCCGGCTGCTCGCGCTGACGCCCGGCAAATACACGGGCATCGCGGACCAGCTGGTGGACCACCTGAAGTAGGACGGGCAGCACGCGCCCCTGAGGCCCTGCACAGCAAACACGCACGACGGCGGCGGGCTTACGGGGGCCCGGCGCCGCACGCTTGCCCCGAGGTGGGAAACTGGGAGGATGAAGCTGCTGCTCATCCGCCACGGACAGACCCCCGGAAATGTACTTGGCCAGCTGGACACGGCCCACCCGGGGCCCGGACTCACCGAACTGGGTGAGCGGCAGGCCGAGGCTATGGCACGGTCGCTGGCAAACGAGCCGATCGGCGCACTGTACGCCTCTACCCTCCTCCGCACGCAGGTCACGGCCGCGCCCCTGGCCCGGCTGCACGGGCTGGAGGTTGAGGTGCTGGACGGCCTGCACGAAATCGAAGCAGGGGCCCTGGAGAAACTGACCGACCACGAGGCACACCGGCGCTACATGGGGACGGTGTTTGCGTGGGCTGCCGGAGACCTGGACCGCCGAATGCCCGCCGGTCCGGACGGCCACGAGTTTTTCGAGCGGTACGACGCCGCCATCACCCAAATTGCCGAACGCGCCGGTCGTGAGGGGGACACCGTCGCTGTGGCCGCCGTCAGCCACGGCGCCGCGATCCGCACCTGGGCCGGCCGCAGGGCAGCCGATACCGACCACGAGTTCGCTGCCCGGCACGTGTTGTCCAACACCGGCATTGTGGCGCTGGAAGGTGATCCCGACGCCGGCTGGAAGCTCATCCATTGGGACGGCAGCCCGGTGGGCGGGCTGGCCCTGGCCGACCCCACAGCAGAGGATCCCATGGGCGAGGCGAAGTAGTCCGGAGGGAATCGAACCGCGCATTCCCAGAGTGTTCTCTGCGCGCTTACGCGGAGGAAACACCGCGGTAATGCTCGCCTCATAGGCTTATCAGGCATAACCCTCCGGCGAATCGAGGCAGTCATGCAGACCAATCCCCGTCTCAACATCAGGCAGGTCACCTGGGCCAACCCCGTGGGCGCCGATCTCCGCAGGGCACAGCAGGCGGAACTCGACGCCCGCTTTGGCACCCCTGACCACGAACCGGGGACCCCGCCGTCGGGCGCCGACTGTGCCGTGTTCCTGGTGGCATACGACAAGGGGTCCGGGCAGCCCGTGGGCTGCGGCGGCCTCAGGGTGCTGGATTCCACCACTGCAGAGATCAAGCGGCTCTACGTGCTCCCCTATACCCGCGGTTCCGGCGTGGCGAGCTCTATCCTGGCTTCCCTCGAGGCCGAGGCCTTCAAGCAGGGAATCACGCGGATCACCGCCGAGGCCGGATCGGCGCAGCCGGACGGCCGGAACTTCTACGAAAACTCGGGCTTCGAATCCGTGCCCAACTTTGGCCCCTACGTCGGTGTGGAACATTCATACTGCTACGCCAAAACCATCGACTCGCACAGCGCCGCGCACACTGCCATGGCCTAGGCTGACCCGCTGGCCCTTTCACACCATGAGCGGCCCGTCCCCGCTTAGGCGGCCGGGGCCAGCACCGTTTTTGCGGGCCCCGGCCGTCCCTGCACCACTCGCAACGTTCACCGGCCGTTAATTCCCGGTGCCCTGATTGTTCCCATCCCTGGACCAGACTCGAATGCCTTGGTCGTTTATCGAATCGATAGCTATAAACGTCCACAACTGGCAATTGCCGCTATAGGCTTGCCGGACAATGCTCCGATTCCAGTCCAGAAATGAGTCCTGATCGTGCGTAAATTGCAGACTTTCGTTGCCGCGGCCGTCACCGTCACCCTGCTTGCCGGCTGCGGAGGGGGTGCGGCCACTCCCGCAGCGTCCGGTGATCCCTCCGCCGCTCCGGCCGGCGGATCCGGCGAGACGCTGGTCATCTACACAAATTCCAATGGCGAGGGCCGGGGTGACTGGCTGACCGCAAAGGCTGCCGAGGCCGGCTTCAAAGTTGAAGTGGTGGGGGCCGGCGGCGCGGATGCCACGAACAAGCTGATTGCCGAAAAGAACAACCCCATTGCGGACGTCGCCTTCGGGCTTAACAACATGTACTTCGCGCAGATCAAGGCAGAGGGCGCGATTGAGCCCTACGAACCGGCCTGGGCGGGCGAGGTGGATACCGCCGTCGGCGACCCCGGGGGTGATAAGGCCTATTGGCCGCTGGTGAAGCAGGCCATCCTCCTGGGCTACAACTCGGACAAGATCGCTGCGGACGCCGCGCCCAAGGACTGGACGGACCTGTGGACGAAAGACGAGTTTAAGGCCCGCTATGAGCGTGTGACCGGGCTCGGCACCGCCACCGCCCAGCTGGTCTTCGCCAGCCTGCTCACGCGCTACAAGGATGATTCCGGCGATCTGGGCATCTCCGATGAAGGTTGGAAGCAGGTGGAGCAGTACTTCCAGAACGGCAGCCCAGCCGTGGCCAAGACCGACCTTTTTGCCCGGATTGCCTCCGGCGAAGTGGACATGGGGCAGATGCCTTCCTCGATCATCGCCGAACGTGAGAAGTCCTTCAAGGTCAACGTTGAGACTGTGGCGCCGTCCGTAGGGGTTCCGCTCGCCGTCGAGCAGGTTGCGCTGGTCAAGGGAACCGACAAGAAAGAAGAGGCGCAGAAGTTCATCGATTGGTTCGGCAGCGCAGACGTGCAGGGCGCGTGGGCCAAACAGTTCAACTCGATGCCCGTGAACAAGGGCGCGGCCGCGCAGGCCAACCCGGAGGTGGTGGACTTCTTCGCCGGCGTCAAGCAGCAGGACATCGACTGGGACTTCGTGCAGGAAAACATGGGCGCCTGGGTTGAGAAGATCGAGCTCGAATACATGACGTAGCCGTCCCCCTTCCGCTCCCGGCAGCCCCACCCAGACAGGTTTTCCCATGATCCGCTTGGACAACATCGAAGTTTCCTTCGGCGATTTCATCGCCATTCCCAACCTGGACCTCCACGTCAATCCCGGGGAGTTTTTCACCCTGCTGGGTCCGTCCGGTTGCGGAAAAACGACGGCGTTACGCACCTTAGCCGGGTTCATCGAACCCGCCAAGGGGACCGTCCATGTGGACGGGAAAAACGTGACGCGGCTTCCCAGCGACAAACGGCAGGTGGGCATGGTGTTTCAGAACTATGCCCTGTTCCCCAGCATGAGCGTCTGGGAGAACATCGCCTTCGGGCTCCGGGTTCGGAAGGAAAAATCCGCAGACAGCGACAGCCTGGTGCGCGACATTGCGCGCCGGGTGGAGCTTAGCGATGAGCAGCTGCAGAAGAACGTGGCCGAGCTTTCGGGAGGCCAGCAGCAACGCGTGGCCGTGGCCCGCGCCCTGGTGCTGCGGCCCAAGATCCTGCTTCTGGACGAACCGCTGTCCAACCTGGACGCCAAGCTGCGGCACCAGTTACGGCAGCAGCTCAAGGACCTGCAGAGCGAGTTCGGCATCACCACCGTGTACGTCACCCACGACCAGGATGAGGCGCTGGCCATGAGCGACCGAGTGGCCGTTTTCAACAAGGGCGTGGTTGAGCAGGTGGGAACGCCGCAGGCAATCTATGACCAGGCAGCCACCGAGTTTGTCTGCAACTTCATCGGTGACAGCTCCCCGCTGACGGCAGAATTCGTTGCGGAACTGAACCGGCTCTCCGGAGCCGGTCTCAGCCCCGCCGCAAACTCCTACCTCCGGGTGGAAAAGGCGTCACTGACGCCGCCGGCGAATGGAGGCGCCGCCGTCGGACTCTCCGGAACTGTAGTGTCACGCACCTATCACGGACTTCACAGCCGCTACGTGGTGCGGAGCCACGGGGCGGACATCCGGCTGCTGGTCAAGGAAGACGGCGGTGTCCACCCCGAGCCCGGCACCGAAACCACTGTGTATGTCCAGCCCGGCCATGTGCTGCAATACCACCCGGATACCGGCAAGGCAGTGGCCACAAGGGACCAGGCAGTGGCCCTGCCATGAGGGGAGGTTCGGCTGGCAACGGCAGCTCCGTCAGGAGCATGCTCCGCTCCCCCTTCGTCCTGATGGTGGGTGCGGTGCTCACCTGGTTCATCGCAGCCTTCCTCGTGTGGCCGAATCTCAACGTCCTGATTTCCACATTCTTTCCGGACGGGAGCTTCTCCGGGCGGGCGGCCGAGAAGCTGTTCTCCTCGCAGCGGGCCATGAAGTCCTTGGGCAACAGCTTCCTGCTGGCACTTGCCCTGTCCATCACGGTGAATGTCGTGGGCATCTTTATTGTGCTGGTCACGCATTACTTTAAGATCCGCGGCTCCCGGATCCTGTTCCTGGGCTATGCCTCCACCTTCATCTACGGCGGCATTGTGCTGGCCGCCGGATACAAGTTCATCTACGGGGACAAGGGAATTGTCACGTCCCTGCTGCTCACGGTGTTCCCCGACATGGATCCGGCATGGTTCTCCGGCTTCTTCGCCGTGCTGGTGGTCATGACGTTCGCCACCACCACCAACCACATGCTGTTCGTGGGCAACGCGCTCAAGGGCGTTGATTACCTGACCATCGAGGCCGCCAGGAACCTGGGCGCGTCCACGTGGACCATCCTGCGCAGGATCGTCCTGCCCATGCTCAAACCCACACTGTTCGCCGTCACCATCCTGTCCTTCCTGACCGGGCTTGGGGCCCTGAGCGCGCCACAGGTCCTGGGCGGCCGGGAATTCCAGACCATCACGCCGATGATCCTGACGTTTGCCAACAGCGCCGCCTCCCGGGACCTGGCCGCGCTGCTGGCCGTCATCCTGGGCCTGTCCACCATCCTCATGCTGGCCGTGATGTCCCGGATGGAGAAGCGCGGCACCTACTACTCGCTGTCCAAGGTCTCCTCGGCCCTGCAGAAGCAGCGGATTGTGAACCCCGTTGCCAATGCCGCCGTGCACACCATCGCGTATCTGCTGTTTGCGCTGTACACGCTGCCGGTGGTGCTGATCGTGCTCTACTCGTTCGCCGACGGCGCGGCCATCCAAACCGGCCAGATCTCCGCGGGCAGCCTGACCCTGGACAACTATGTGCGGGTCCTCACCCAGCAGTCAGGCCTGCGGCCCTTTATCGTCAGCGTCGTTTACAGTGCACTCGCGACCGTAATTGCGGTGGGCGGGCTGCTGTTTGTGGCCAGGCTCCTGCAGAAATACAAGAACTGGGTCGCCTCCGTCTTCGAATACCTGCTACATATCCCTTGGATCCTTCCCTCCGCCCTGCTCGCCCTGGGGCTCATCATCAGCTACGACCACCCGAATCCGCTGGTGGGCGGGACAGTGCTGACGGGAACTACGGTCATCCTGCTGATCGCGTTCGTGACGGTCAAGATCCCGTTCACCCTCCGCATGCTCAAGGCGTCCTTCGCGTCGGTCAATTCGTCCATGGAGGAAGCGGCCGCCATCATGGGCGCCAAGACACTGTACGTCTTTCGCCGCATCCTGCTGCCGCTGGTGCTGCCTGCTGCCGCAGCCATTGCCGCCTTGAACTTCAATACCCTGCTGGACGACTATGACACCGCCATCTTCCTGGCGCATCCGCTGGTCCAGCCGCTGGGGCTGGTGATCAAGGCGAATACCGATGGCGCCGAAGGGGTTGAGGGCGTGGCCAACACGTTCGTGTACACGGTGCTGCTCATGGTCATCACGGGTCTGACCATGTACCTCGTGTACGGCCGCTCCGGCCAGCGCGGCGCCGGCGCCGGCTCCGGCACTGCCGGGAAGCGGCGCGGTACGGTTCCGCCTGCCCCCTTGCCCATCGCAGATACCCGGATCGCCGAGGTGCCGGACAGCAGGGCACCCGTCCAGGCACCCGTCCCCTAAGACAACCTTAAGGAACGCTCCCGACGGCGGCGCCCGGCTGACGCCTTCCCTTTAAGCCGAGCAGCAGGTCGCGCAGCGGCTGGGCACCTTCTGCCAGCGCCAAACGCATCAGCGCCGACGATGCCAGGCTCAGGGACTGCGTCCGGAGCCGTCGGCGCCGGTCATAGGCAGCGAGCGCCTGGTCCGGCGGGGCAGCGTTGAGGAAATCAGCCAGGGTGACTGCATCCACCAAAGCCTCGCAGGCGCCTCGGCCGAGGTTCGGCGTCATGGCGTGCGCGGCGTCGCCAATCAGGACTACACGGCCCCGGACGTAGCTCCGGACCGGAGGCGTGGTCCAGATCCGCTGAACGAGCGAGAGTTCCGGAGTGGCGTGTGCGAGCACGTCGCGGATGGCAAGCCCATGGCCGGCGTAGCGGCTCCTGGTCTGACGGAGGGCAGTGGCGACGTCGATCCCTGCCGGTCCAAGGTCGGACCGATAACTGGCGTACCAGTTTGTCCCGGAAGCGGCGGCGGCGATGCCGAAAAGATCTCCCCGCCCCCAGTATTCGCCAACGTGCCCGGGCTGCACAGGCACCGGAATGATGCCGCGCACTGCGATGTACGGAGTGCGCCGGGCGCTGGACTTTTCCCCCCAGATGTCGCGACGCACCGCACTGTGCACGCCGTCGGCGCCCACCACCAGGTCCGCGCCGGACGGGACCGCATGGACGCGGCCCGTTATGCGGCCGACGGTGTCCGGTACGGCGGCGTCCAGCAGGCGCAGCAGGTCCATCCGTGAGACACCGACCATTTCGCCGCCGTCGACCTCAATCCAGGGAACTCCTGCGGCGTCGCGGATGGCTCCGCTGCCGATGACCGGGCTGCAACCCCTCACCGCGTCCAGGATGCCCACGGCCTCAAGGGCACGTTGAGCGTGCGGCCACATGGCCAGCACCGTGCCGACGGTGGTCAGTTCGGGCCGCTTCTCATAAACGGTGACGTCGAAACGCTCCGGATCGAGCCGGGCCGCGAGTGCCAGCCCGGCGATGCCGCCACCAACGATCGAAATCGTGTTCATGCAGGAATTCTACTACATTTGTAGTGCAGGGGAAGAGCCGGGTTAGACTTTCCGCTATGCCCCTCCGACGCACCCAGCTATCTGATGCTGCCCTGGCCGTGGTGGCGCAGACGGGCCTGAAAGGCCTTACGCACCGGGCAGTAGACGCTGCCGCCGCGGTGGCTGAAGGCACGACGTCGAACTACTTCCGCAATCGGGCCGCCCTGGTGGACGCCGTGGCGGAACGGCTGGAACAGCTGGATGTTGAGCTGCTTCAGCGGTTAGGCCCAGCCGGACCGCCCGAGGACGTGGGTGAAGTGGCCGAACAGGTCACGGGACTGATCTTTGCCCTGATGGAACAGCACGCCACGCTCACCCGGGCACGCCTGGCAATGTCTCTGGACCGGCCTGAGTCCGTGACAGCTGGTCATTTCAGGCTGCTGGTCGGCCTGGAACAGACGTTGGCGGGCCTGGGAATTCCGGACGCAGCGGCCCGCGCCCGCGATGTGGTGGACTACAGCGACGGCCTCCTGCTGCATCAGCTCACCGCCCGGCGCGCTGAGGACCCGGACCCCGCCTCCACCGCAGCGGCGATCCGAAGGCTGCTCGCCGGCTGAAGGACCTTTAGAGGGACGGCCAGCCCGTGTACGCCTCGGCCAGGTAGGCCATGCCATGCCTGGAGGAGACCACTGAGTTCAGTTCCCCAAGCTGGCGGGCCCGCGAGAAATCGTCCGCGTCAACCGGTGTATGCAGCATGGTGGTCATCCAGTAGGAGAACTGCTGGGCCTTCCACACGCGATCCAGGGCACGGCTGCTGAAGGAGTCCAGCAGCTGCGTGGAACCGGAGCGGAAGTAGCTGTCCAGTCCTTCAAACAGCACCTTGACGTCGTGGATCGCCAGGTTGAGGCCCTTGGCGCCGGTGGGCGGGACGGTGTGGGCGGCGTCGCCTGCCAGGAACAGGTTGCCGTGGCGCATGGGCGTGTGGACGAAGCTGCGGAACGGCAGGACCATCTTGTCGATGACCGGGCCTTCCTTGAGTTCAAAACCGTTGCCGTTGACGCGCCTGCGGAATTCGGCCCAGATCCTGTCATCATCCCAATCCGCTACGTTTTCCTTGGGATTGCACTGGAAGTACATCCGCTGCACTGTCTGGGTCCGCTGGCTGATCAGGGCAAACCCGTTGGCCGAGTTGGCATAGATCAGTTCATCGGCGCTGTGTGGGGCCTCGGCCAGGATGCCGAACCAAGCGAAGGGGTATTCGTGGAAATACCACTTGCGGTGGGCTTCCGGGACCTGGAAACGGCAGTGGCTTCGTGAGCCGTCCGCGCCCACCACAAACTCGGCCTGGATCTCGTACTCCACGCCGTCAGCGTCCGTGAACCAGACCTTCGGCTTGCCCTCAATGTTATGGACAGCAGTCTCCGTGACGCTGTAGCGGACGTCGCCGCCGTCGGCCTTCCGCCTGGCGGCAAGGTCCAGGAAGACGTCCGTCTGCGGGTACAGCCAGACGGATTCCCCCACGAGTTCCTTGAAGTCGATGCGGTGGCTTTCGCCATTGAACCGCAGCTCGATGCCGTCGTGCCGGTCGCCGTCGCGCAGAACACGGTCGGAAACGCCGCTGTCCACGAGCATGTTCACGGTGCCGTGCTCCAGGATGCCCGCCCGGACCGTTTCGGAGATGTCCTTGTGGCTGCGGACTTCGACCACCGTGGAGTCGATGCCGGCTGTGGCCAGCAGGTGGGCGAGCATCAGGCCGGCGGGACCGGCGCCCATGATGGCGACCTGGGTGGTGATGATCTTGCGTGTTGCCATGACTGTTTCTCGCTTCGTTGCGGGGGCCGCGGCTGGTGCGGGGCCGGTTAGTGCGTCTGGCTAACAGTGTCCGCCGGAAGGACTGACCCGCGTAAGACTATTTCCATTCAACGGAAGCGACCGTTAGGAACGGTCACGAATCGGAAAGCCCACGGGCGATGCCCCGAGCGGCAGTCTGCAGCGCCGGAACCAGCGCCTGGAGGCGCATCTCACGCAAAGGAACCACGACGCCGAGAGCCGCCACTGCGTGCTGCCGCCGATCCAGCACGGGAACGGCAATGCCCCAGGTGTCCGGATCCACCACGCCCTCCAGCTGCGCAAATCCTTGATGGGCCGTCTCGCTGAGCAGGGCACGCAGGGCGCCCGCCGTCACCCTTTCCGCCGGATCCGAAAACTGCTGCAGGTACTCTGCCTGCAGCGACTTGTCCTGGTGGGCCATCAGCGCCAGTCCGGCGGACGAGATATGGACAGGCATCCTGCCGGCCACCCTGGCCCGGTTCGCCACCGACCCGCGGCGGGACAGCCGCTCGACGAAGAGCGCTTCCCACCCCTCCAGGACGGCCAGGTTCACATTCTGGTGGAGGACCTGCTGGATGTCCTCCATGAACGGCACGGCAGCCTGCCGCAATCCCACCGTGGGCGAATTACGGTTCACCAGCTCCCACAGCCGCAGACCCAGCCGAACCGTCCCGCCCGCTCCCGTCTCCAGCAGTCCGTGGGCCGCGAGCTGCCGGACCAGCCGATGGGCCGTGGTGAGCGGAAGTCCTGCGCGGGTAGCCAGTTCGGAGAGCGGCAGGTTGGTGACGCCTTCGGGGAAAGCCGAGATCACGCGGACCACGCGGTCCACTACGGAGTCTCCGGAGACTGAATTGGCCATCACTGCCGCTTCCATTGAATGGTATTTATTGGCCTAGATTACACGAGCTGGTTCAGGCACCGTTCGCACGATCGGAACGGCGGGGCAACGCCACCGAAACAGCGCCACGGGATCCTTTAGACATGAAGCCCACTGCAAGGAACCCTGCCGCGGCTGACTTGAGCTGCGAGGTCTGCGGCCTGATGCCGGAACCCACCAAGACCCGACTGACCTTGGCCAATGTGGCCGTGATGCTCCCGATCGAACTCTTGGTCCACGCCGTGGTGGTGGAAACCCACCTGCCCTATCTGGCCAAAGTGCTGGTCCTCACCCTCACCGCCACCGTCCTGGTGATCTGGGTGGCGGAGCCCTCGGCTGCCCGCGTTTTGCGGGGCTGGCTGCACGCCCCGGCCCTGCGCCACCGCAAGCGGCTGGGCCTGGCGCCGGCACTGTGGCGGGCACGAACGGTCCTGCGGGACCGGCCCGGCTCCCTGCAGAAGATCACCCAGGCGCTGGCCCGCCTGGACACCAACATCCTGAGCATCCATGTCCACCCGGTGGCGGGCGGGGTGCTGGACGAGTTTGTGCTCTCGGCCCCCGGAAACCTCAGCGAACGGCAGCTCCTGGAGGCGCTGCACGACGGCGGCGGCACGCGCTCCCACGTGTGGCCCACCACCGCCCTGGCCATGGCGGACGGGCAGACCAAGGCGCTGAGCCTCGCGGCCCGGATCGCCGACGCCCCTGACGAACTGCCGCTCGCGGTGGCCGAGCTGCTGCGGGCCCGGATCGTCCCGCCTGCTGAGAACACCACACAGGAATCGGACGACGCCGGGACGCGCCTGAAGATCCCCACCGCCTGGCACGGACCCATCACCTTCGCACGCACCGGCGAACCGTTTACGCCCGCCGAGTCAGCCAGGGCACACCGGCTGGCGGAACTCGCCGAGATCCTCTCGCACCGCGCTGTGCCAGACGGCCGAATGCCCTAGAAACCCCGACTGTGATTCGGTAGGCATCCCGCCTGCGTGTAGCCACGGTTGGTGAGCCGGTCAGTTTGCCGCCATCCGGATGGTCAGAGCGTCCGGCTCGATGGTCATGAGGACATGCTTGCCTTCGCCCTCGTGGTCGCCGTCGAGCTGGTAGTCCTCATTGTGTTCCAGGGTGATCTCCACGGATTTGCCCTGGAAGTATTCAACGGAAGTGTCCTTACTTTTTCCATTGGCAATCATGCCGGCGATGACGGAGAACCAGCCGAACTTTCCCCGTGGTGCCAGGACCACCACGTCGAGGAGGCCGTCGTTGACCGCGGCATCGGGGAAGATCTCCAGACCGCCCTGGACCTTGCCGCAGTTCCCCACCATCACGCTGCGGACCCGGCGGTGCACCACGGACTTGCCGTCGATCACGATAGTGGCTTTGACCGGCTTGCCCGGCAGGTTCCTGATCCCGGCGTCCACGTAGGCCAGCCAGCCCACCTTGTCCTTGAGGTCCTCGTCGGTGTCGGCCATGATGGTGGCGTCGTAGCCAACGCCGGCCATGACCAGGAAGAACTGCTCCCTGTCCGGGTCGTTGCGGACCGCGCGCACCACGTCGATCTTGCGCTCCCAACCAACCAGCGCGCCCTCGATGGCACCCTCCACGTCCGTGACGTCCATACCCAGGTTGCGGGCGAGCAGGTTTCCGGTGCCCAGCGGGACCAGGCCCAGCGGGATATCGGTGCCGGAGAGGACTTCAGCCACGCATCGCACGGTGCCGTCGCCGCCGGCGGCGATAACGACGTCGGCCCCTTGCTTGAGTGCCTCCTTCGCCTGGCCGACGCCGGGGTCCTCCTTGGTGGTCTCAAGCCAGATGGGCTGGCCCCAGCCGTTGTTCTCGCAGTGCTTGGCCATTAGTCCACGCACATCGATGTCCACCGGCTTGGCAGGATTGATGATGACGGCCGCACGCTTAGCAGGGGCGGAGCTGTTGGCTGTCATGATGTCCTTCGGTGAGGGGAAAGTGCGCCTTGGAAGTAAGCATACTTGCTATTTTCCGGGAATCCGGACGGCGAGCGTCCGTCGCTTTCCGGGTCGAAGTCGCCGCTAGCCCAATCGCAGAGGCCACGGGACGCCTTTAGGGAGCGGTTGTTTGTGGCTTCCCGTTCGCCGGTTCTTCCGTAGGCACAGTCCCGGACTGCAGCCAGTCCGGGACCCGGCCAGCTGGCATCGGCTTACTCCAGAGGTAGCCCTGGGCATGGCGGACGCCGAGGCGGCGAAGTTCGGCGAGTTGGTCATGGGTTTCGACTCCTTCTGCGATCACCACCAGGTCGAGGGTGCGTGCCATGCCGAGGATCAGTTCGATGATAGAGGCCCCGTTGGGGTCGCTGCCGAGCACCTCAACGAAGGTCCGGTCGATTTTCAGGGTCCGGGCGGACATCCATTTGAGGTAGCTCAGCGAGGAGTAGCCGGTGCCGAAGTCATCGATGGAGAGCCCGACACCGAGGTCGTGCAGCCGGTGCAGGATCTCCAACGGCAGCTCGGGTTGCTCCATCAGCACGGTTTCGGTGATTTCCAGATTCACCGCCGCTGGATCAATGCCCGCCGCCCGAGCCGCCGCGTGCACGATTTCCGGGAAGTCCGGGGCCACGAGCTGACGGGCCGAAATGTTCACCGCGGCCGAGAGGTTCCCGGCTCCCGGAACAGTGGAACGCCATCGCTGGACCTGGGCCAGTGCCTTGTTGAGCACCCAGGTTCCGATCGGAACGATAAGACCTGTCTCCTCGGCGATGGAGATGAACGTGTCGGGCATGATCAGACCGTGTTCACCATGTTGCCAGCGCAGCAGCGCCTCTAATCCGACCGCTCGTTCCGTGTCCAGTTCAATGATCGGTTGGTACTCCAGGAACAGTTCATCCCGTTCCAAGGCCACGCGCAGGTCAGACTGCAGGTCCAGGCGCCCGGCCGCCTGCCCGGTGGTGCGTGAGTCATAAACCATCGAACCGTCTCCGCCAGCGGCCTTGGCTTCATACATGGCCGTGTCCGCGCCGTGCATCAACGATTCCGCGGTATCTCCCGGACCCGAGACCGCGATCCCGACACTGACGTTAAGGAAGATTTTCCGTCCGTCAATTTCAAATGGCCGCCGGGTCGCGGTCCTGATACGTTCTGCCGCCGCGGCGGCGTCGCGGGTACCCACGTTCTCGCAGACTATGACGAACTCGTCGCCGCCGAAACGGCCCACGGTGTCGTTCGGGCGGACGGCGGTCCGGAGCCGCTCACCGAGCAGGATCAGGAGAGCGTCCCCGGCGGCGTGCCCGATGCCGTCGTTGATGAGCTTGAACCGATCGACGTCCACGAACATCACTACCACCCGCCGGGATGCCCGTCCCAGCAGGCCCTGTAGGACGTCGGTAAGCAGATACCTGTTTGGCAGACCAGTCAATGCGTCGTGGCGGGCCTGCCATTCAAGAACCTGTTCGGCGTCTTTGCGGTCAGTAATGTCCATGACCGTGGCCAGGAAACGCAAGGGTGCCCCGCTGATGGGGTCGTGGGTCATCATGGCCCGGGATTGCATCCACCGAAGCTTGCCGTCGGCCCTGATGATGCGGAACTCGTACTCAACTCGCTTCGTGCCGGAGTCAAGGGCCCTCCGCGCTGCCTGGATCAACTCCAGGTCCTCGGGATGGACCAAGGCCAGAGACTGTTTCCTGGAGACCAGTTCGCCCGGGGCGAGGCCGTAGATTCGGGCGTATTCATCCGAGTGTGACCACCGGTCCGAAATAATGTCGTGTTCGACGCTGCCCACGTGAACCATTTCCTGTGCGGCGACGAGGCGTTCAAGGTCGGCGGCGGCGGCGAACCGCAGACGTTTCAGCTCGGTAATGTCGCGCGCAATTGCCGATGTCCCCATCTGCAGCCCGTCGGACCCGTACATGGGAGACAGGGTCAAGGAAACCTCCACAACCGAGCCGTCCCTGTGCCTCGAGCGGGCTTCAACCCCCGTCACGTACGCCCCGCTGGCCAGCTGGGCGGCGATCACCAGTCGCGACTCCTCATCCGTCCGGTCGGTCAGAAACCGATGGCTTTGGCCCACGGCCTCACCGGCACTCCAGCCGAACATCCGTGTGGCTCCGGCGTTCCAGATGGTTATGATCCCCATCATGTCCGCGCCGATGATCGCGTCCCCACAGGATTCCACCATCGCCGACACCGCCCTCAAGGTGGCCCCACTACGCTCGCGATCAGTGATGTCCCTGGACACGGCGACCACCGCGACGGGCATGGAATGTATGCCCCGGACAGGGCTGAGGGTGGCATAAACCGTGAATTCACGTCCCGTCCGGTGCCGCATCCAGAACTCACCGGCCCAGCCCCGGCCGGCGGCGATCCCGTCCGCTATCTCCTGACGGGTCGCTTCCTGCCCCGGCACCTCCGGTACCGCTATGATTCCCAGCTCGGTTATTCTCCGACCAAGGACTTCCGCGGACGGGAAACCGTACAGCCGCTCCGAGGCACGGTTCCAATACGTCACCTGCCATGCGGTGTTGAGGCCAATCACCGACTGCCCGATTTCCTCCAGCAGCAGCGACTGCATCACCAGATCATCGTGCTTCTCTACAGGCATTGGCCCCCCCGACCCTGCTAGCATCCGGAGCCGCCGGCAGGAACCGGGAGGTCGTTAGGATCAACGAACAGCTGGCTGCCACCTATCAACGGCGACACCACACGTTGATTAATTTGCAGATACCTAAACAACCTTGGAGCGTCCGCGAACAGAACACCGACCACGGTGTAACACTCACTCTAGCCCCGCAAACGCTTCGCACAGAGGTTCCCGTCAGGTCCCTTTCCCGTCACCACCCCGGCAGCGCCCTGGGCACCCTAAGAGGGACGACGGACGACGCCATATATAAGGGATTCCGAACAAAAGACGGACCAGTTTCGGCTCTCCCGCGGCATGGGAAGTATTTCCTGAATGGCATTGGGGTGCCGCGTTAGCCGGGAGGCAGGTTCCTGGCTCCGCGAGGCTACAGCGCCTTGACCGCGCCCAGCACCTTGGCCAGGGAATCCTTGGCGTCCCCGAAGAGCAGCGAGGTCTGCGGCTCGTACAGCAGCTCGTTCTCGATCCCCGCGAACCCCGGCCGCATGGAGCGCTTCAGGAAAATCACCTGCCGCGCGTCAGCCACTTCAAGGATGGGCATGCCGTAGATCGGCGAGCCGGAGGAGGTCTTGGCGGCCGGGTTCACCACATCGTTGGCGCCCACCACCAGCGCCACATCCGCCGTCCTGAACTCGGAGTTGATCTCGCCCATCTCCTTGAGGGATTCATAGGGCACGTTGGCCTCGGCCAGGAGCACGTTCATATGCCCCGGCATCCGGCCGGCCACGGGGTGGATGGCGAAGTCCACCTCGATGCCGCGGGCCTCCAGGGCCAAGGCCAGTTCGGCCGCGGTGTGCTGGCCCTGGGCCACAGCCAGCCCGTAGCCGGGCACAATGATGACCCGTTGCGCGTAGCCCAGGAGCACGGCAACGTCCTCCGGGCTGGAGGACCTGACGGGACGCTCACTCACGGCGGTGGACCCCGCCGTCGAGCCTCCCCGGAAGGCGCCGAACAGGATGCCGGCGACGCTGCGGCCCATGGCCGCCGCCATGGCCCGGGTCAGGATGGTACCGGACGCGCCCACCAGCGTGCCCGCCACCACCAGAAGGACGTTGCCCAGCACCACGCCGGACGCCGCAACAGCCAGGCCCGTGAAGGCGTTCAGGAGAGAGATCACGATTGGCACGTCCGCGCCGCCCACCGGCAGTACCAGCAGAACCCCGGCTGCCAGGCCCAGCACCATCAGCAGCACGGCGAGCGCCAGGGAACCGGTCAGCACTACGGCAACGGCGGTGCCCACTGCGGCGAGCAGCACAGCGGCCATCACCACCGGAAGCCCGGGAAACACCACGGGCCGGGTGGTCATGAGCTCCTGCAGTTTGGCGAAAGTGACGCCGGAACCGGCAAAGGACACGGCTCCCACCAGCAGCGTAAAGACGATGGCAAGCCTCGTCCACGGGTCCGCGTTGTGGCTGAGCTCCAGGAGCGCCACCAGCGCTGCGGCCCCGCCGCCGACGCCGTTGAAGAGCGCCACGAGTTGTGGCATCTGCGTCATTTTCACGCGCCGGGCCACCGGAGCGGCAACCGCTGTGCCCACGGCAATGGCAGCGATGATCCAGGGGATGTTGTCCAGCCTTGCGGACAGGAACACGGTCACGACGGCGACCAGCGCACCGAATGCGCCCACCAGGTTGCCGCGGCGGGCGGTGCGTGGCGAACTCAGCCCGCGCAGGGCCAGGATGAAGAACACGGCGGCGGCGAGGTAGAGGAGCGAGGTCCAGACCGGATCGAGCAAGGTCACTTTCCCTCCCCTTTGCGGCCGCGGAACATATGCAGCATCCGGTCCGTTACCACGAAGCCGCCCACCAGGTTGGCCGTGGCCAGGACAACGGCGAGCAGAGCCACCGCCAGCACCCAGGGGTCGGCGGCCTGGCCAGCCACAATGATGGCGCCCACCAGGATGATGCCGTGGATGGCGTTGGCCCCGGACATGAGGGGCGTGTGCAGGGTGCTGGAGACTTTCGAGACCACCTCGAACCCCACGAAGACCGCCAGCACGGTGATCGTCAGCAGGGCCATGCCGTCCATCAGATTGCCCCTTCCTGCTGTGGCCGTGATTCTGCGGCAGGCGGGGTGAGCGCGGCGAGCGCCTCCGCCGTGGGCAGGTGCCGCACCGCGCCGTCGTGCGTCAGGCAGGAACCCGCCACCACTTCGTCGTCGAAATCCGGCGCCACGGTGCCGTCCCGGGTCATCAGCGCGAGCAGGTTGGCCACGTTCTTGGCGTACAGGCGGGACGCGTCCGAGGCCATCGCGGACGGCGCATCCTTCAGCCCCACCACGGTGACGTGGCCCTGGCCGTCGGCCGTGGGCACCAGGATGTCCTCGCCGGGAACGGAGCCCTCCACGTTGCCGCCGGACTCCGCGGCGAGGTCGACGACGACTGAACCGGGCCGCATGCCCTGCACCATCTGGCGGCTCACCAGGAGGGGCGCGCGCCGCCCGGGGACGGCCGCCGTCGTGATCAGGACGTCGGCCTGGGCAATGTGAGGGGCGAGGAGCTCACGTTGGAGGGCGCCGCGGTCCGCGCTGAGCTCGCGGGCGTAGCCGCCGGACGCTTCGGCGGTTTCGAGGTCCAGTTTGATGAACGTGCCGCCCATCGATGCCACTTCGTCCGCGGAGGCGGGGCGGATGTCGTTCGCCGAGACTCTGGCGCCGAGCCTCTTGGCGGTGCCGATGGCCTGGAGCCCGGCCACGCCGGCGCCGAGCACCAGCACGCGGGCTGGCGGCACGGTCCCGGCCGCGGTCATGTACAGCGGGAAGAACCGCGGCAGGCGGATGGCGGCCTCCAGCACACAGCGGTAACCGGCCACCAGCGCCTGGGAGCTGAGGGCGTCCATGGACTGGGCGCGTGAGATGCGCGGCACCAGTTCCAGGGCAAAAGACGTGACACCGGCGTCCGCCAGGGCCTGGACGGTGGCCAGCTCGGACGACGGCGAGGCCAGGCCGACGGTCACTGCACCCCTTTTCAGGGCCTTGGCTGATACCGGTTCGAGCGGGCGGACGTGGGTGAGGATGTCCAGTTCACCGGTGTTCAGGTACGGGACCACCTCGGCGCCCGCTTGAAGGTACTCATGGTCGCTGTACCCGGATTCAGTGCCGGCGCCTGATTCGATCAGGATCTCAAGGCCCAGCATCGATAGCTGCTTCACTGTCTCCGGGGTGGCAGCGACGCGCCGCTCACCCTCTTGTTGCTCCCGCGGTATGCCCAGTTTCACCCGCCAACTCCCCTCAATGACAAGTGCGGCAGTGCCTGTGGGTTGGCTCTCCGCCGGTTGACCGGCGGGGCTTCGCGGAGCGGCACTGCTGCACGTAGTTGGCTCGAGTCTATGGCCACCCCGCACGAACTGGCAGCTAATCCCCTCAGTTTCGGGTTTTGAGGGGATTAGCTGCCAGTTCGCGCCGCCGAGGGGAGGGACGCGGCTGCGATGGTTGGGCAATATGCAGCCGGTCTGGCTAGGGCAGGCGCACCAGGGCCTGGATAGGCGCATGGTCGCTGGGGTAGCGGCCATCCAGCGTAAACGTGTTGATGGCGGCTTGGCGTACCGTGATGCCCGGGGTGGCCAGGATCCAGTCGATGCGGGAGCCTCCAAGGACAGGGTCCTTGTAGTTGGGGAACGTCCCGTAAGCCGGGGTGAGTTGCTCTGCGGCCGATGTCCACGTGTCCCGGAAGACACCAGTGCCAACCAGGGCGTCATAGGCACTGGAGGCCTCGGCCTGGGCGTTGAAGTCTCCGGTGACCACGGTGGGCAGCTGGGGGCTGAAGGTGGCCATCAGGTCAACGATGGCCCGGGCGCTGAGGATGCGTGCGTTCTCTGAGTCATGGTCGAAGTGGGTGTTAGCCAGGATCAGGTCCTTGCCCGTGGACAGGTCAGTGAAGCGGCCCCATGTGACAATGCGGGTCACGGTGTTGCCCCACGTGGCAGAGCCGATCAGATCCGGCGAGTCGGAGAGCCAGAACTGATCCCAAGCGCTGACACTCAGGCGGCGGGCATCGTAGAAGATCGCTGAGTACTCGCCGGCGCTGCCGCCGTCGCGCCCGAATCCGATCATCCCGTAGTGCTCGGGGAAGGCACCCTCAACGGCGGACAACTGGTGGAACAGAGCCTCTTGGACACCCACTACGGTGGGCTTCTCCAGTTCGAGTACAGCCTGGAGCGCCGCGATGCGCTCCGGCCAGTAGTCCGCCTGGCCCGGCAGGGTACCGGTGCGGTCCAGCCGGATGTTGAAGCTCATGATGTGCAGGTCGGTCTTGTCCGCAGCGCCGATAAGGGCTCCGGTGGATCCGGCCGCGAGGGCCGGCCCCGCCTGGGCGTACATCGCTCCGGCGAACCCCAGCGCCCCGGCGGTGGCGAGGGCGGTGCGGCGTGAGACGGGCTGGTTCGAGGACAATGGACCACTCCAGGCTCGGGTACGTTACCCCTGATACTTCAGGACGCGGATGGCCACCTGCCGACGTCCACGTGAACCTGTACTGGCTGCGAGGTTAAGGGCGCAGGAACGCTGGCCCGGGGACGTCGGCCGCAAAGCTACCGGCGGGCGCTCAGGTCTGCAGAGATCAGCTTGGCCGTAGCCACAATCTCCTGGCTTACGGAGGCCAAGTAGCCGTTCCGGTCCGGCTTCGAAGCCACCGACTGCGCCTGCAGGGACACGTTGACCGCGGCCACCACCTTGGTCGGCCCGTCGTACACCGGCGCCGCAACGGACATCAGCCCCAGTTCCAGTTCCTCGTCCAGCAGGCACCAGCCTTGGGCCCGTACCGTGTCCAGGACCGCCAGCAGCTCCTTTGCAGTACCCAGAGCCCGCGGCGTCAAAGGTTTGATCTCCGCAGTGGCCAGGTAGGCCTTGAGGTCAGCCGGTGGGAGGGCCGCGAGCAACACCCTGCCCATGGAGGTGGCGTACGCGGGGAAGCGGGTGCCAACGGTGATGCCCACGTTCATGATCCGGCGGGTGGTCACGCGGGCAATGTAGGCGATGTCCGTGCCGTCCAGCACCGCGGCGGAGGTGGATTCGCCCAGCTTCAGGGACAGCTCCTCCAGGTGCGGCTGGGCAAGCTGGGGAAGGGACAGCCCGGACAGGTAGGCGTAACCGAGCTGCAGCACCTTGGCCGTGAGCGCGAACGTCTTCCCGTCGGTCCGGACGTAGCCCAGCTCCACGAGCGTATGCAGGAAGCGCCTTGCCGTGGCCCGGGTCAGGCCCGTGCGGGCGGCCACTTCGGTAAGTGTCATGACGGGGTGGTCCGTGTCGAATGCGCGGATCACCGCCAGCCCGCGCGCCAGCGACTGCACATACTGGTCGCTCGCCTGCGGAGCAGCCTGTGTGTCTGCTGGTGGGTCGGTCATGGTTACCAATCCTATTTCCCCGGCGCGGTTAGGGTCCGACGGCGGGGGCTGCTTTGAGCGGGACCGGCACCAGCTCCTGCAGCTCCTCGAGGGTGCAGCCGAACGTCTCGCGGACCTGGACGCCATCGGGCCCGGTGAGGAACACTGCCTTGTCCGTGTACACGCGGGTCACGCAGCCCACGCCGGTCAGCGGATAAGTGCAGGCATCCACGATCTTCGAGGCCCCGTCACGTGTCAGGAGCGTCATCATCACAAACACGTCCTTGGCTCCGGTGGCCAGGTCCATCGCCCCGCCCACGGCAGGGATGGCGTCCGGTGCACCCGTGTGCCAGTTCGCAAGGTCACCCGTGGCGGAGACCTGGAACGCGCCCAGTACACAGATGTCCAGGTGTCCGCCGCGCATGATCGCGAACGAGTCGGCGTGATGGAAGTAGGACGCCCCCGGCAGCTCGGTGACCGGGATCTTGCCGGCGTTGATGAGGTCGCCGTCGATCTGGTCCCCTTCAGCGACCGGGCCCATGCCGAGCATCCCGTTCTCCGTGTGGAGGGTGATGTTCTGTTCCGGCAGCAGGTAGTTGGAGACCAGGGTGGGCTGGCCGATCCCCAGGTTCACGAACGAACCGGGGGCAATGTCCTTCGCCACCAGCCGTGCGAGGTCGTCACGGCCCAGCGGCTTTTCTGAGGTTTGGATACTCGTCTGAACGCTCATCTCAGGCCACCTTCACAATGCTGTTGACGTAAATTCCGGGGGTCACAACGTTCTCCGGGTCCAGCCCCCCGGTGGGGACGATCTGGGACACCTGCACCACGGTGTGCCTGGCCGCGGCGGCCATAATGGGGCCGAAGTTCCGGGCGGTTTTGCGGTACACGAGGTTGCCCTTGCCGTCCGCTTTGAGCGCCTTGATCAGTGCGACGTCGGCGTGGATGGGCGTCTCGAACACCTGGCCGCGGCCGTCGATGATGCGGGTTTCCTTGCCCTCGGCCAGCATGGTGCCGTAGCCGGTGGGCGTGAAGAACCCGCCGATGCCGGCCCCGGCCGCCCGGATACGTTCGGCGAGGTTCCCCTGCGGCACCAGCTCCAGCTCGATCTTGCCGGCCTTGTATTTGGCGTCAAAGTGCCAGGAATCGGACTGCCGCGGGAAGGAGCAGATCATCTTCTTCACCCGGCCCTCTTTGATCAGCAGCGCCAGGCCCTGGTCGCCCTGGCCCGCGTTGTTGTTCACCACGGTGAGGTCCGTGGCGCCGCAGTCCATCAGCGCATCGATCAGTTCAAACGGTTGCCCGGCGTTACCGAACCCGCCGATCATCACCGTGGAGCCGTCCTTGATGCCGGCGACCGCCTCGCCAACGGAATCAACAAAATTCAGCATCCTTCTACCCCTTCACTCCGTCAGATACGTTCTCCAGCACCACGGCCAGGCCCTGGCCCACCCCGATGCAGATCGCCGCGACACCCCAGCGCTCCCCGGAGGCCTGCAGGCTGCGGGCCAGCGTGCCCAGGATCCGGGTTCCCGACGCGCCCAACGGGTGGCCCATGGCGATCGCGCCGCCGTGCCGGTTCACGATCGAGGAGTCGATTCCCCACGCGTTGATGCAGGCCAGGGACTGTGCGGCAAACGCTTCGTTAAGTTCGACGGCGCCAACCTCGTCCCAGCCGATGCCCGCCTTCGCGAGGGCCTTGTTTGCCGCTTCCACGGGGGCGTAGCCGAAGTACTGTGGATCGTTGCCGTGCGCGCCGCGGCCGGCAATGCGGGCCAGCGGCTCCATCCCGAGCAGCCCGGCGGCGCTTTCGCTGCCGATCCAGGCCGCGGAGGCGCCGTCGGACAGCGGCGAAGAGTTGCCGGCGGTGACCGTGCCGTTCTCTGTACGGAACACGGTCTTCAGGCCCGCAAGCTTCCCGGCAGAGGAACCTGCGCGGATGCCTTCGTCGCGGACCAGGTCAGTGCCCGGCACCGGGGCGACGAGGTTGTCGTAGAAACCCTCGTCCCAGGCGGCGGCGGACAGGTTGTGGGAGTTCGCTGCGAATTCGTCCTGCTGCTCGCGGCTCACGCCGTACTTCTCGCGCAGCCGCTCGGTGGCCTCGCCCAGGGAGACGGCCCAGTCCTTGTCCATTGCCTCGTTCACCAGGCGCCAGCCCAGCGTGGTGGAGGCCAGGTTCAGATCCCCGGCCGGGTAGGGCTTGTCGGTCTTGGGCAGCACCCACGGGGCGCGGCTCATGGATTCGGCACCGCCCACCAGCATCAGCTCGGCGTCGCCGGCGTTGATCTGGCGCGAGGCGATGATGGCTGCGTCCAGCGACGAACCGCACAGGCGGTTTACGGTGGTGCCGGGGATCGACGTCGGCAGCCCCGCGAGCAGGGTGGCCATCCTGGCTACGTTCCGGTTCTCCTCGCCGGCGCCGTTGGCGTTGCCGAACACCACCTCGTCGATCCGCTCGACGTCGAGCTTCGGGGCGCGCTTCACGGACTCGCGGACCACGTGGGCGGCAAGGTCATCCGGGCGGACGGCGGCAAGGCCAGAGCCGAACTTGCCGAAAGGTGTGCGGACGGCGTCGTACACAAAAGCCTGGTTCATGGGTTCCTCTGATTCTGTCTGTGCCGCCCAACTAGGTCGCAGTTAACGTCGCTATTCGCGCGAATGACGACGTTAACTGCTAGCTAGTTGGGTGGGGCGGAAGTTTGGTCGGTGTCGGCAAGGTCCATCCCGGCGAACACCTGCTGGGCGGTCTTGAAGGCTGTGTTGGCGGAGGGGACCCCGCAGTAGATGGCGGTCTGCAGCAGGATTTCCTTGATTTCATCCCTGCTGAGGCCGTTGGTGGTAGCCGCGCGGATGTGCATGGCCAGCTCTTCCCAGTGCCCGTGCGCCACCATGGCGGTGATGGTCACCGCTGAGCGCATTTGCCGGGTGAGGCCCGGGCGGGTCCAGATGCCACCCCATGCAATCCGCGTGATCATGTCCTGGAAATCTTCAGTGAACTCGTCCTTGTTGGCATTCGCCCGGTCCACGTGTGCGGCGCCCAGCACTTCGCGCCGGACCGCCATGCCGCCGTCGTAAATCTCCTGGCTGGTGGCGTCCGGCTGGACTGCACCATTTCTTTCCGCGCCGCTCACTTGGTTGCTCCGTGGGATTCGCTCCACGTGATGAGGCTCCGCAGCAGTTCGGCGACGTGGGCCGGTGCCTCGACCGGCGCCAGGTGGGCGACACCCGCCAGGGTCACGGCACTCGCGGTGCCCCCGCCGGCGGTGATGCCTTCTGCGATTTCTTCGGCGAACGACGGCGGAGCAACAGTGTCCAGCGCACCGGCCAGCGCCTGCGTGGGGACGCTGATGCTGCCGAGTTCCGCGCGGACGTCGTAGCCGGCCAGGGCCTCGCAGCAGTAGGCGTAGCTGAAGCGGTCAGTGTCGCGGAGGGCATGCAGGAGGCGGCTGCCCAGTTCCGGCTCGCGGTCCATAAAGCCCGGTGCGAACCAGCGCTGAGCGGAGCCCTGGATCATTACCGGGGTGCCCTGGCCGCGCACGGTTTCGGCGCGTTCGTGCCAGCCCTCGGGGGTGCCAAGCTTGGCGCCGCTGCACTGGACGGAGAGGCTCTTGAGGCGTTCGCCGTGCTTGATGCCCAGCTGCAGGCCGGTAGCTCCACCCAGCGAAACACCGGCGTAGTGGAACGTCTCGCCCGGCGCGATCGAGTCCACCAGGTCCACCACCGCGTCGGCCAGCCCGGCGACGTCGAAGGGTTCGGTGGCTGCCGGCGAGACGCCGTGGCCGGGGAGGTCCCAGGCCACCACGTCAAAGTCGGCTCCCAGCAGGGATGCCGCCTCGGTCCACAGGATGGAGGAGGTCCCCAGCGACGGTCCCACCACCAGCAGGGGGTGGGTGCCCAGGGGGCGCTGCGGCGAAAGCAGCACTGCTTTCAGGATCGGCTTAGCCACGGCGGGCTCCATTCGCGTCGGTGTCTGTCAGCGGTTTGCCGGCAGAGGTAAAGTCCGGGAAGGCGGTCAGGATGCGGCGGGAGATTTCGCCGGCCTGGCCCAGGTAGCCGGCAGGATCCAGGAGTTCCTCCAGCCGAAGGTCTGTGAGCCGGCCAGCCGGAACCGCTTCCCGGAGCAGTCGCCGGTAAGCGGCACCCTGTTCGGCGGACGGCACCTCGAGGGTCCGGTCCACCACCTCCTGGAGCTGCTGCCGGCCGGTGCGGCCATCCTTCTCCTCCAGCAACGGAGCCAGGGCAGCGGCCACCCCTTCGGCCAGGAGCAGCGGACCCGCGAGTTCCAGGTTGCGGCGCATGGCGTCGGGGTAAGCCTGCAGGCCTTCGGCGAGCTCCCTCAGCTGGCCCGCGGCGCCAAGGGCCAGCCCGAGGAGCTGGCGGAGCGGCGGCCATTCCGTGTGCCAGGCGCCGTCCGGGCGTTCGTCGTTGAAGTTGGCGGCGGCCAGGTGCAGCTGCGATGCCAGATGGGGCGCCTGGAGGGCTGCGCTGCGGACCAGCACCGAAAGCACCGGGTTCTGCTTCTGCGGCATGGCGGAGGACACGCCACGGCCTGCCGCGCGCGGCTCGGCCAGCTCGCCCACCTCGGGACGGCTCAGGAACAGCACGTCCGTGGCGACCTTGCCGAAGGCGTCCAGCACCGAAGCCAGCGAATGGCCCAGGGACGTCACCGCGAAACGGTTGGTGTGCCAGGGCGCTGGCGCTGTTGCCAGGCCCAGCTGTGCGGCCAGCGCGTCCGCAAGGTTGAAGGGGTTGGACGCCGTTCCGGACGTCAGCACGGTTCCGGCCGCCAGGGTGCCGGCAGCGCCGCCGAACTGCACCGGCAGCGCCAGGCTCTCCAGCTGCCGGCCTGCGGCGGCCAGGCCGTGAAACCACTGCGCGGCCCGGAGTCCGAAGGTAAACGGAAGCGAGTGCTGGGTCAGACTCCTGCCCACGCACAGTGTGTCCGCGTGCCGTTCCGCCAAGACGGCGAGCGCCCCCGTCGTGGCCTTCAGGTCCGCGAGGACCGCCTCAACGGTGTTGCGGGCCAGCAGCATCAGGGCCGTGTCCAGTACGTCCTGGCTGGTCAGTGACGTGTGGACAGCACGAAGTGCACCAACGCTGCCCCCCACTTTGGCCGTGTCCAGCGCCTGCACCTGCTTCCGGAGGTCGGCCAGGAGCGGGATGACGGGGTTGCCGCCGCCCTGGGCACGGAGCGCGATGTCCGCCACGTCGTAGCGGCCCGCCTCTGCAGCGGAGACCACGACGGCGGCGGAACCGGCAGGCGCCAGGCTGGCCTTTTCCAGCACAGCGGCCCAGCCGGACTCGACGGCAAGGATGGCCGCCAGCACTGCCCGGTCCCCGGTCAGCGCCGCCACCAGGGGCGACGCCGAGACGGGACTCAGCAGGCCGACGTCGCCATCAGCGGTGCCGGCGGCTCCAGGCGCACCCGGGCTCCCCAGGACGGCGTCGTTCACTGGAAGTCCAGGAAAACAGTTTCGCCTTCACCCTGCAGGCGGATGTCCCACGTGAGTCCGCCGTCGGGATCGCGGCGCGCAATCAGGGTCTTCCGGCGTTCCGGATCGAGGGAGCTCAGCAGCGGGTCTGCCGCCAGTGCTTCCCCGTTCTCCGGCAGGTAGACGCGGGTGAACAGGCGGTTCATCAGGCCGCGGGCAAAAACTGCCACGGAGATGAACGGCGCGGCGCCAGGTTCGGTGGGGCCCGGGTTCATGGTGGTGAAGGTGTACACGCCGGAGTGGCCCACGGAGCCGCGGCCCCAGCCGGTGAAGGTGTAGCCGTCGCGGACCAGGGAGCCGGTCCGCTGCACGATCTTGCCTTCGGAGTCCGGCTGCCAGATTTCCAGGATGGCATCCGGGATGGGCTGCCCGGCGCCGTCGTACACCGTGCCCTGGAGACGGATGGAGCCGGGCGAGCCGGGAGCCAGGAGTTCGTTGTCCTTCTCGAACGGCAGCGCGTAGCCGTAGAACGGGCCCACGGTCTGGCCGGGGGTCGCAACAAGCTTGGTGGTCTGGTTGCTCATATGCCTATTCCTCATCGCCTTCTACGCCGAGCGCCTCGTTTTCGGTCCAGGTCCGCCTGGAGCCGGTCAGGACGATGTCCCAGTTGTAGCCCAGCGCCCATTCGGGCTCGGTGAGGCTGTGGTCGTAGCTTGCCACCAGCCGTTCGCGGGCGTCCTGGTCCACGATGGACTGGTAGATGGGGTCCAACGGGAAGAGCTGGTCTCCGGGAAAGTACATCTGGGTGACGATGCGCTGGGTGAACTCCGTGCCGAACATGGAGAAGTGGATGTGCGCCGGGCGCCAGGCATTCAGGTGGTTCTTCCACGGGTACGCGCCGGGCTTGATGGTGGTGAACCGGTAGGAGCCGTCCGGGCCGGTGATGCAGCGGCCCACGCCGATGAAGTTGGGGTCCAGGGGTGCCGGGTGCTGGTCGCGCTTGTGGATGTAGCGGCCGGCGGCGTTGGCCTGCCAGATCTCCACGAGCTGGCCGGCCACCGGGCGGCCGTCGCCGTCCAGTACCTTGCCGGCCACGATGATCCGCTCACCCTGGGGTTCGCCGTTGTGCTGGATGGTCAGGTCCGCTTCCAGTGCGTGCACGTCCTGGTGCCCGAACGCCGGCGAGTACAGCTCGATGGTTTCCGGGTCCGCGTGGTGCAGGCTCTTGGTGGGATGCCGGAGGATGCTGCTGCGGTACGGCGGGTAGTCCAGCCGGGGCTGGGTCTCGGCCGGGGCGCCGTCCTTGAGCGCGCGGGCATAGGCATCACCCATGGCGTTAATCTCTGCACTGAGATCCTGCTGTGTCTCCACTGCGGCCTCCTTTTCCTGTGGCTGGGTTGAATGAATCTGCTTGAATGGTGCTGGTCAATCGTGCTGGTCAATCGTGCTGGGCTGATTCGTGTTGGGTCAGGCGTTGCGGCGCTGCTGGTGGTCGTACTGGACGGCGTGCCGCACCGGGGCGTTGGGTGCCCCGTAGCCGTCGTAGCCGCCGCGGCGTTCCACCATCTCGAAGAACACGCTGCCTACGGTGGCCGTATAGAAGTGCAGGAACTCGCCGTCGGTGTCGAAGTCATAGAGGAGGTTCAGTTCCTGCAGGGTGGCCAGGAAGTCCGGCTCCAGGCCAAAACGGGCGTCCAGGTCCTCGTAGTAGTTGGCCGGGATCTGCAGGAACTCCAGGCCACGGGCCTGGCAGGCCCGTGCCGTAGCCACCAGGTCATCCACGGCGAACGCGATGTGCTCCTGGTAGGTAGTCCGGTGGCCGCTGCGATCGGAAGTGGACGCTCCGTCCTGCTGGATGAGCGGCGCCAGGTTCAGCACCAGCCGCACGGAGCGGTCTTCGGTGAGCATCACCTGCGAGCGGACCAGGCCGGTGGGGCTCGGCACTTCCGCGAACGGCTGCGGTTGCAGGGCCAGGGCACTCGTATAGAAGAGGACGGCCTCGTCGAAATGCTGCCACGGCTGGGCCAGGTTAACGTGGTCGATCACCGCGGGTTCATCCGCGGCAGGGACCTCAAGTCCCTCCCCGAATTCATGTGTCCAGGCTGCGGTGCCGTCGGGGCTGCCCTGGCACAGGAAGATTTCGGTGGAGTCCGGGGCGGCGAAGCCCTGGAACACTTCCTCGTTGGCCTGGCTCTTTCGCGGTACCACCGGTGCCTTGAGCTGCTGGGCGCGGGCCGAAGCGATCACCGGTGAATCGACGTCGAACCCCAAAGCGGCGATGGCCGGGGCGCCCACGGAACCGGGGGCAGCCTCGTTGACGATCACCCGGGCGTGGCCCATCGTCCAGAGCTGGACGTCCTTGGTGCGGTGGCGGCCGTTGAACCCAAAGCCCAGCTGGCCCAAAACGGTCTCCAGGCCTGCGGTGTCCACGGCTTTGACCTCGGCGAAGTTGTAGCCAGCGGGTTCGGCGACCTGCGGGAGCGTGGCCAGTTCCATGGGATAACGACGGCGGCCGGGGGCCGCAGGGCCACCGGCCACAGCGCCCGCCGCGCCGGCCGCGGAAAGAACGGGTGCATTGGATTCCAGCCACTTTGCGCTCTGTTCCTCAAGCCAGATGAGCGAGCGCATGGCGTCAACAGCCGTCCGCTCCACGTCCGACTGGCGGAAGACGTCGTTGAAGACCTCCAGCGACACCGGGCCCGTGTAGCCGGCGCGGACCACGTGGCCCATGAACTTGGCGAGCTCGAACTGGCCCTCGCCCGGGAACACGCGGTAGTGCCGGCTCCAGGAGAGTACGTCCAGGGAGAGCTTGGGGGCATCCGCCACCTGGACGAAGAAGATTTTCTCCGGGCTGAAGGCCTCGATGGGAGCGGTGTCCCAGTCGCGGGAGAGGATGTGGAAGGAGTCCAGGCAGGTGCCCAGGTTGGGATGGTCCACCGCATCCACCAGCCGGTGGGCGTGCTCATAGTCGTTGACGTACTTGCCCCAGGCCAGGGCCTCGTAGGCGACCTTGACGCCGTGGTCCCCTGCGAGTTCTGCGAGCCGGCCCAGCTGTTCCGCACGGAGGTCGTCGCTGTCGATGCTGGCCGTGGCCACGTTGGAGCAGACCAGGATGGTGTCCATCCCCAGCCGGGACATCAGCCTGAACTTGGCCCCGGCACGGCGGAGGTTGGCGGCCAGCAGGTCCTCGGGCACACTGTCGAAGTCGCGGAAGGGCTGGTAGAGGTCCAGGGTGAGCCCCAGATCGGCAGCCATCTTGCGGACATCCTCGGGGGCCAGCGGCGTGGTGACAAGGTCCTGCTCAAAGATCTCAATGCCGTCAAACCCTGCGATGGCACACGCCTGCATCTTCTCCTTCAGCGTGCCGGAGAGGCAGACGGTGGCGATTCCGGTGCGCATCAGGCGGCCACCTCTTCCGCTGCCACAAGCTCCAGGAAGTGCGAGCGCATGCGGTCGGCGTCAGGCTCCAGACCGGTGAAGATCCGGAAAGCGTCCGCAGCCTGACCCACGGCCATACGGCCTCCGTCCAGGACCTCGCAGCCCTTGGCGCGGGCGCCACGGACAAGCTCGGTGTCGATGGGGCGGTAAACGATGTCCGCAACCCAGTGGCGGGATTCCAGCAGGTCCAGGTCCAGCGGGACGCCGGGGTGCGCGGCCATCCCCACCGGGGTGCAGTGCACCAGGCCGTCGGCCAGCGACATCAGCTGCGGCAGCTCCGCCGTCGTACGCGCTGTGACGGTGCTGCCAGGGAAGAAGCCAGCCAATTCCGCGGCGCGGGCCGCGCAGCGGACGGGGTCCACGTCCACAAGATCCAGTGTCCGCACACCGGCGGTGAGCAGGGCGTAGGCGACGGCGGAACCGGCGCCGCCTGCTCCAAGCTGGACCACGCGTTCAAGTGTGGCGCCCGGCAGGCCGGAGGCGAGGGCCGCGGCAAAGCCGGAGAAGTCGGTGTTGTGTCCAATGAACCGGCCGGCTTCGATCACCACGGTGTTGACGGCGCCGAGCTTGAGCGCGTCGGGGGAGACTTCGTCCAGGTGCTGGAGCACCAGCTGCTTGCACGGGTGGGTGATGTTCAGGCCGTTGAAGCCCAGGGTGCTGGCGCTCTGCAGCAGCCGGCCCACCGAATCTGCGGGAAGGCCGAGGTCAAGGAGGTCGATGGGGCGGTAGAGGTAGCGCAGGCCCTGCATGTCACCTTCGCGTTCGTGCATGTGGGGGGTGAGTGACGGCATCACGCCATCGCCGACCAGTCCCACAAGGTAGGACTCAGTTCGATTACTCATCCGTGCAGCTCCTTTGATAACGGCACCGGGCGGGCGGCGGCGCTCAGGGCGTGCGCGGCGGGCCAGGTAGGGATTACAGTACTACAATTGTTCACTTCTTGCACTCTTGTTCGAGATACGAACAGTGAGGCACGACGGCGATGTGTCCGGGCAGTCATGTGGCCCGCCAGGGATCTGCTCACCGCTGGGGCAGCCGTGCGGTGAGTTCGGCAGCCGCTTCCTGGAGCAGCGGCACCTGGGCAACCAGCGCGTCCAGGCTGAGCCGGAAGACCGGGGCCGCAGTTGCCAGGGAAGCGAACACGTGGCCCTGGGCGTTGAGGAGGGGTACAGCCACGGCGCGCATGCCGATTTCATTTTCCTCATCCATCACCGCGTACCCGTTGCGGCGGACCAGCTCGATTTCCGCCTGGAATGCCTTCCGGTCCGTGATGGAATGCTCCGTCAGCGGCTCCAGCTCCAGTTCCTCCAGCAGACGCTGACGTTCAGAATCCTCAGCGAAGGCCACCAGAGCCTTGCCAACGGCAGTTGTATGCAGGGCACCCAAATGGCCGGGGTCGCTGGTGACGCGGAACATCTGCGGACCGTCCACCTTATTGACCGTGAGGTGGTGGTGGCCGTCGCGGACACTGAGGATGGTGGCCTCCCCCGTCTGCTCCGTCACGCGCCGCAGGACAGGCATCGCCGTGCCGGCGAAGCCGTGGTGGTTGGACACCCGCTGGCCCAGCTGGAAGATGCGCAGGCCCAAGTGGTAGCGGCGGCCCTCCGGCTCGTAGTCCACAAACCCGTCCCGGGTGAGGGAACCCAGGAGCCGGTAGGTGGTGCTGAAGGGAAGCTCGGCCCGGCGCGAGATCTCAGCCGCACTGGCGCCGCGGGGCTCGTCACCCAGGAGGACCAGCAGTCCCAGGGCCTTGCCCACCATGTCCGTCCGCTCGGAAGTACGTTCCGCTTTGGACGATTCCAGTGCCTTGGCATCAGCGGTGACTTCATCGGCCACTGTGTTTTGATTCACACTCATGAGTCGATGTTGCCACATCGTGGCAACTATTTCTAGATAGTGATTATTTTCTTGACAGGTGACCACGCTCACAGTCATCATTGCTGTATCGCACAAGTAGCTCCCACCATGTGGCTACTAGTCCGGATCCTTCCGCTAATTCCAGCCGTGCCGCGCCCCAGCCATCACCCCAGGCGGCGGCCGCTGCAACACCCAGATCCATCCGCGACAATGTCGTCACATCTAAGGAACTCCATGAGCCAGACACTTCCGTCAGCCGAGCCGGGCACTGTTGCCCTGGCCGGGACGCCGAAGAAGGCAGCCCTCGCCAGCTTCCTGGGCAGCGCCGTCGAATACTACGACTTCTTCATCTTCGGCTCCGCGGCCGCCCTGATCTTCCCCAAGGTCTTCTTCCCCGATGCCGACGCCAATGCGGCCATCATGTCCTTCGCCACCTTCGGCTTCGCCTATGTCGCACGGCCCGTAGGAGCCGTCATCCTGGGCCACTTCGGTGACCGTGTAGGCCGGCGGAAGGTGCTGATGTTCACACTGCTGCTCATGGGCGCCTCGACGTTCCTGATTGGCTGCCTGCCGGACTTCAACACCGTGGGCTGGTGGGCCCCGGCCCTGCTGGTGCTGGCGCGGCTGTGCCAGGGCCTCTCCGCCGCCGGCGAACAGGCCGGCGCCAGCTCGATGACCCTGGAGCACGCGCCGGACAACCGCCGCTCCTTCTTCACCTCCTGGACGCTCACCGGCACCCAGGGCGGCCAGGTCCTCGCGGCCCTGGTCTTCATCCCCGTGCTGGCATTGCCCGACGAGATCAAGTACGGCATCGGCTGGCGCGTCCCGTTCTGGCTCAGCGCCGTGGTGGTGCTTGTTGCCTTCTTCATCCGGCGCACGCTGCACGAGCCTCCAGCCTTCGAGGAAGCCCAGAAGACCGCCCAGATCGCCAAGCTCCCCGTTGCCGATCTGCTCAAGACCCACTGGCGGGACGTGCTCCGTGTGGTCTGCTGCGCCTTCATTGCCGCCGTGTCCACCGTGTTCGGCACCTTGGCCATCAGCTACGCCAAGACCGTTGCCGGTGTTGACGGAACCACCACGCTGTGGCTGGTGGTGGGCGCCAACGTGGTGGCCCTGGGCACGCAGCCGTTGTTCGGCAAGCTTGCCGACAGGATCGGCCGCAAGCCTGTCTTCATCTACGGCGCCGTGGCCAGCGCGGTGCTGACCCCGGTGTTCCTGCTGAGCCTGGAATCCGGCAGCGTCCCGCTGATGTTCCTCGCCGCCATCGGCTTCTTCTCCTGCGGCTACGCAGCGTCCAACGCCGTCTGGCCCTCCTTCTACGCAGAGATGTTCAGCACGAAGGTCCGCTTCTCCGGCCTGGCCATCGGCACGCAGCTGGGGTTCCTGATGGCAGGCTTCGCTCCCGCCATCGTGGCAGCGATGGGCGGCATCAAGCCCGGTGGCTGGGTACAGATCAGCATCTTCACGGCTGTCATCTGCACCATCGCGGCTGTTTCTGCCCTCACGGCCAAGGAAACCTTCAAGGTCCCCACCAAGCAGCTGGGCCTGAAGTAGTTTTTCCGGGAGCGCGTGCACTCCTGCCCGGTTTCTCCCTCGCAAAGCCCGCCATTCCCCAGGAGTGGCGGGCTTTGCGGTGTCCGGGTGGCAGCAGGCTGGCCGGCAAGTGGGCAGGAAGGTACGACGGCGCGTGCCCGGCGTAGGCGCACCACTTACCTTCGAAGGCGCTGGGCAGCCCCGTCATCAATTCACGCTTTGCCGGAAGGGAAGGCTAACCTAAGTCGTCCCCTTTTTATTTCTGCCCTCCCTACGGCAGCCCTCCAAGGCGGTTTCTTGTGCGTTCCCTTCTTCGGCCCCCGGCCCTCATCGCTGCGGCACTGACGCTGACCCTTTCAGGCTGCGGTTTCAGCGGCACCCAGACCCAGGCCTCCCAGCCCTCCGCAGCAGCTGACACCAGCCAGCGGATCGTCGTCGACAACTTCCGGGCGCCGGTAGCCAACTGGGCCGTCGAGTCCGACGCCGCCTACATCCTGTCCCTGTCCGGCTGCCTGGAGACGCTGACCACCTTCAACCAGGCCGAGGGCAAGGTACTCCCCTCGTTGGCCACTGAGTGGAAGCAGACCTCACCCCTGGACTGGGACTTCAGCATCCGCCAGGGCGTCAAGTTCCAGGACGGCACCGATCTCACCGCCGAGTCAGTGGTGTCGGCGCTCAACCACGTCCTTGACGCAAAGGTCCCCGCCCGCGCTTTCAACCGCACCATGATCAGCAGCGTGACGACGGTGGATGCACAGACCGTCCGCGTCAGCACCCCCGCCGAGAACCCGCTGGTGCCCTACCGGCTGGCCAGCGTCAACACCGGAATCCTGTCACCGGCCGCATACAAGGCCGAAGGCCTGGACCCGTTCGGCCACTGCACAGGTCCCTTCACTCCCGTCTCCGAGAAGGCTAAGCAGTCCCTCACCCTGGACCGCAACGAGAACTACTGGGGCGGCGACGTGCAGCTCGCCGGCGCCGAGATCCGCTTCATCACCAACGGCGCCACCCGCGCCGCACAGGTGCAGACCGGCGAAGCAGACATCTCGCTGTCCATCCCCGTCGCCAGCCTTGCGGCACTGAAGGCGGACGACGGCGTCTCCGTGCTGGGTGCCGATTCGCCCCGCACTGCCACGCTCTATATGAACAACGGCCGCGCACCGCTGGACGACGTTGACGTTCGAAAGGCAATCCGCGATGCGCTGGACCTCGACGCCCTCGCTGCCAGCGTCTACGAAGGCGCCGCCCTGCCCGCCACCGGACCCTTCGCGCCGTCCGAGCCCTGGGCGGGTGAAAAGCAGGACAAGCAGCAGCAGAACCTTGAGCAAGCCCGAAAGCGGCTGGCCGAGGCCGGGTACACTGCCGACCGCCCCTTGGAGATCATCGCCATCGTGGAGCGCGCCGAATTCGCCGATGTTGCCGCCGTCGTGCAGGAAAACCTGAAGAACATCGGCATCCCGGTCACCATCCAGTCCAAGGAATACGCCTCGGCTGAGCCGGACGTCCTGGCCGGGAACTACGACATGCTGCTCAGCCAGCGCAACCGGCTGATCGACATCGCCGACCCCATCGGGTTCCTCACCGCAGACTACACCTGCAAAGGCACCTACAACTTGAGCCACTTCTGCGACCCGGAGTACGACAGGATCATCGCCGAAGCCGCCACCACCGTTGATACCACCGAGCGCTACAAGCTGTACGCGGAGGCAGGCCAGATCCTCCAGGACAAGGCGGTCAATGCCTGGCTCGTGAACGAACAGGCAACCGACGCGATCCGCAAGAACGTCCTCTCCTACGAACAGGACCCGCTGTCCCGCTACGTCCTGACGGCTAAGACGGGCAAGGCCGCGTCCTAGTCCGGCTCCCCGAAACCCCCGCGAATGCTGCAGTTCATCACCAAACGGACGGCCACCCTGGTGGCCGCCGTTGTGGTGTCCTCGTTCGCGGTCTTCCTGATCCCGTACTTCACCCCCGGTGATCCGGTGCGGAAAATCATCCGGTCGCGGGTAGCGGGGGACGCCGTCGACGAATCCGCGGTGCAGGGCCTCAGCGAGAGCCTGGGCCTGAACGACCCCCTGGCCGTCCAGTACTTCCGTTGGCTCGGGGACTTCTTCAGCGGCGACATGGGGCTGTCCTTCGTCAGCCGCACCCCGGTGGCCGAGCAGGTGCTTCCTGCGCTTTCCGTCACGCTCAGCCTGGTTACCATGGCGCTGGTCCTGGCGGCGGCGGTATCGCTCCCGCTGGGAATCCTTGCCGGACTGCGGCCGGGAAGCACCGCGGACAAGGCCATCACCGCCGTAACGCAGGCCCTGATCGCCATGCCGGAGTACTGGGTGGCCCCCGTGCTGGTCCTGGTCTTCGCCCTGAAGTTGTCCGTACTGCCCACGGCAGGCTGGAACGATCTCTCGTCCGCCGTCCTCCCCGCCCTGACGCTGGCCCTGCGGCCCATCAGTTTCTTCACCTCGGCGGTCCGGACGGGCATCATCGACGCCGCTTCCGCCGATCACGTGCCGGCCGCCCGGGCACGCGGCCTGAGCCAGGGCCAGGCCATCCTCCGCCACGTGGTTCCGAACGGCCTGGTGCCGCTGTCCACCCTGTTCGCCGTCTGGTTCGCGGGGCTGCTGGGCGGATCGGTCATTGTGGAGGTCATTTTCGCGGTGCCCGGCATGGGCAGGCTGCTCTTCGACGCTGTGGTCAACAGCGACATTCCCCTCGCCCAGGGCGGCGTGGTGGTAGTGGTGGCACTCGCCGTCGGCGTGACCACCCTGGCGGACTTCGTGCACCGGTTCCTCAGCCGAACGGTGGGAGCCTCCCTTGCGTAAATGGTTGAACGTCACCACCCTTGCCGCAGCCGTGCTGACCCTCATAGTGCTGGCGGTACTCCTCGCTCCGTGGATCTCGCCCTACCCGCCGGCGGAGCAGAACCTGGCGGAACGCCTGGCACCGCCCTCGGCCGGGCACTGGCTGGGAACGGACAACCTGGGCCGGGACACCCTCAGCCGGATCCTCGAAGGCGGCCGGTTCTCAATGTCCGTGGCGGCGCTGGCCACGCTGCTGACGTGCCTCCTGGGTGTGGCCATCGGCATCCTGAGCGCACGGCGGCGCGGCTGGGTAGATGAATTCCTGACCCGCACCAACGACGTTCTGCTCGCCCTGCCGGAAATGGTGGTGGCGCTGTTCATCGTGGCGGCGCTGGGCACCGGCTTCGGGCCGTTGCTGCTCGCGCTGGTGGTCACTGGTTGGACGCCCTTTGCCCGGCTTGCCCGCACCTTGGCGTACGACGTCTCGGCCCGGGGCTTCGTTGACGCTGCGCGCGTAGTGGGCTGCGCACCGTCGTTCATTGTCTTCCGGCACGTCCTGCCGCACCTTGCAGCGCCCATCCTGGGCCAGGCGACGCTGCGGTTCGGACACCTGCTCATCAGCGTCGGCGCGCTGTCCTACCTTGGCCTGGGCGTGCAGCCGCCGCAGTCGGACTGGGGTTCCATGCTGGCGGCGGCGCAACCGTTCGCGGACCGTGCCCCTCTGGGAATCCTCGCCCCCGGCCTGGTCATCTTTGCCGTTGCGCTCTGCGTGACCCTGCTCGGCCAGCGGGCCGCCCACATGGCTGCGGCGCCGCTGCTCCTGCCCTTGGCGGCTGACAAATGAGCCCGGTGAACACGCGCCTGGTCCTGGAGGACCTGGAAGTGAGCTCCAGAGATTCCGACGGCGGCACTTCCGGCAAGCACCTGCTGTCCGGGGTCTCCCTGTCCGTTGATCCCGGTGAGTTCGTGGCGCTGGTGGGCAGCTCGGGCTCCGGCAAAACGCTGACCGCGATGTCCTGCCTGCAGTTGCTGCCGCCCAGCCTGGGCATCACTGGCGGTTCCATCAGGCTCGGGGAGCTGGACCTGACCCGCGCGTCCGAACAGGAGCTTAATTCGGTGCGCGGCGGACGGCTGGGGATGCTGTTCCAGCAGCCCAAGCGTATGTTCAACCCGAACCGGACCGTTGAGCAGCACCTTAAGGAGCCGCTGCGCCTGCACGCGGGCCTGCGGGGCTCGAAGGCGCGGGCCAAGGCGCTGGAACTGCTCGACGAGGTGGGCTTCGCGGATCCCGCCAAGGGCGTCCGCGCTTACCCGCACCAGCTCTCCGGCGGCATGGCCCAACGTGCCATGACTGCCCTGGCACTGGCCGGTCAGCCGGGCATCCTGCTGGCCGATGAGCCCACCTCCGCGCTGGACAAGGTGCTGGAACGCCAGGTCCTGCAGCTGCTGGACAGGGAGCGCCGGGAACGTGGCCTGGGCGTCCTCTACATCACGCATAACATCGCATCGGTTGCCTCCTACGCGGACCGGGTACTCGTGATGAACGCCGGCAGCATCGTGGAAGCCGGTCCTGCCAGTGAAGTGCTGACCCGCCCGCGCACCGCGTACGCCCAGCAGCTCCTGGCGGCCGCACGCCTGGCCCCCGAGTCCCGCCGTCGTCCGCCCTCCACGGAACGTGAGGTCCTGGTCCTGGACGGCGTGGGCAAACGCTTCGGGCCACGGCGGCGGAAAACGGGGCACACCGCGTTGGAGGACGTCTCCCTGACCCTCAAACGCGGCGAGATCCTGGGTGTCCTGGGCCAGTCGGGATCCGGCAAGAGCACGCTGGCCCGGACCATCGTCGGGCTGGACACGGCCAGCACCGGCACCATCACCCGGCAGCTGGGCGCAGCGGGCACGGTCGAGGCCACAGCTGTCCAGCTGGTGTTCCAGGAACCGCACGGCGCCTTTGACCCGCGTATGACGCTGCGCGCCAGCCTGCACGCGCCGCTCCGGAAACGTCCCGGGCTCCCGCTCCAGCAGCGCGACGCCAGGATCGCTGCTGTGATGGACGAGGTGGAGCTGGACGGGAGCCTGCTGGACAAGCGACCCGGCCAATGCTCGGGCGGACAGCTCCAGCGGGCCACGATCGCCCGCGCCCTCCTGCTTGAACCGCAGGTGCTGATCTGCGACGAGGCCACCTCGGCTTTGGACGCGCTTACCCAGCGCACCATCCTCAGCCTGTTGCTGCGGCTCCAGCGGGAGCGCGGCCTGTCGCTGATCGTGATCTCGCACGACATGGACGTTGTCCGGTACATGTGCGACAGGGTGGCCGTACTTCTGCACGGCCAGGTGATCGAAGTGGCGGAAACCAAGGACTTCTTCGCCGCGCCGAAGCACTCCCACAGCCAGGCGCTCGTGTCAGCCTCCGTACCCTGCCGCGCGGACGGCTTGTGGCCCGTCCTGGACCTTGCGAAGCCCTAAGTGAATTGGCGCTAGACAATCCATTTAGCGCACACGGGCTGGTCTGACCTCCTCTATCGCTAGTCTGCGGAGCGGCTGTTGAACAAATGGCTCACCGAAAGGACCTTCCGGGTTACGGAAACCTATGTCGTCCAAGCCTGGGATAAACTGTCAGGAACTTGGTTGCCCCTCATGCATCCCGCGAAGTACAGCATGACCGGGAAAATGTCGTACCCTCCCGCGATGATGGAGACATGGGAAACGAAGCAGTGGTGGGGGCATTTGACGCGATCAATGCCGCCATTGCCGTGCTTACTGCCGAAGTCGATGAGACTTGCCCCGCGGCGTCGGCTGACGCTGATCCGCTGCATACCCTGGCCGATGATTGCCTGGATATCCTCGCCGGGGTGGCCCGGTCTGAGCCGCGGCTGGCCGCACTAAAGGCCCAGGCCGCCGCGAAGTACGCGCAGACCACCAGCTCGGCGGCCCCTCCCGATGCGTGGCCGCAGGCGCAGGAGATGGCGGCGGCAGCGGAGATCGCCTGCGTGTTGACGATTGGTCCAGGGGCGGCAGGTGCGTTGTTGTCCCAGGCCAACGAACTGGCAACCTTGCCGTTGACCATGTCCGCCCTTCAGGCCGGGACTATTTCGTGGCAACACGCCCGGGCAATGGTTGACGAGACTTCCTGTCTTGATCCGGCCGGAACCGCTGCACTGGAGGCGCATTTTCTGGATCCGGAGAGCCTGTCAAGTTATTTGTGTAAGAGAGGTGGAGCCTCATCGGTTTAGGTAGGGTCCGAGTCTGTCGGGATAGTTCAGAACGAGGACGCCAAGGGCTTCGCTCCATCCTTGCGTGAAGGTTCCCTCTATGAGTTTGTTGACCGTCTTGGCACGGTTCTCCCGGGCTCGGCCCTCAAGTTTGGCCCGGTCGCTGGCGCGTTTGTCCTCGATGTTGCAGATCGCCAGCCAGAGCAGTTTCACGGCGGCCTGGTCGTTGGGGAAATGCCCGCGGTTCTTGATGATCTTGCGCAGCTGGTAGTTCAGCGACTCAATCGCGTTGGTGGTGTAGATGATCCGACGCACCGGCGGCGGGAACGCCAGGAAGGGGGTGAATTTCTCCCAACCGTTCCGCCAGGTTCGTACAGTCGCGGGATACTTCCGTCCCAGATCGGAGGCCTCGAACGCGTCGAGTGCCTCCTGCGCTGCATCGGCCGTCGGGGCGGTGTAAACCGGCCGCAGGGCGGAGGCGACCTTCTTCCGGTCCTGGTAGCCGATGAAACGCATCGAGGCACGGATCAAGTGAACGACACAGGTCTGGACGGTCGCGGCCGGCCACGTCGCGCCGATCGCCTCAGGGAAGCCAGTAAGCCCGTCGCAGCAGACGATCAGGACGTCCTTCACACCGCGGTTGGCGAGTTCCGCGCAGACCCCTGCCCAGAACTTCGCGCCCTCGGTGGCTTCGACCCAGATCCCCAGAACGTGCTTGATGCCGTCCATGTCCACGCCCACGGCAATGTGCGCGGCACGGTTCTGCACCTGGTGTCCGTCGCGGACCTTGATAATGATCGCGTCCAGATACAGGATCGGATAAAGCGGCTCCAAGGGTCGCTTCTGCCATTCGAGGACCTCGTCCAGGACCTCGTCGGTGATCTTGGAAATCGTCTCGTGGGACAGCTCCGTGCCGAGCGTGGATTCCAGATGGTGGGCGATGTCCCGGACTGTCATCCCGCCGGCGTAGAGGCTGATAATCATGTCATCCAGACCACCCGTCCGGCGGGCACCCTTCGGCACCAGATGCGGGGTGAAGGACCCTTCGCGGTCCCGAGGCACGGCCAGATCCACGTCCCCGGCAGAGGTTCCAAGTGTCTTCGGATACGACCCGTTGCGGGAGTTGGGCAGGAAACGCCCGATCGGATCGCCCTTGTCATAGCCCAGATGCCCGGAGAGCCCGGCCTGCAGCCCGCGTTCCAGCGAGGCCTTGATCAGCTGCTGAATGAAACCGTCTTTGCCGTCGAGTTCCAACTGCCCGGAATCGATCTGGTTCATCAGCTCATCGAACGCACCCGAAGCCTTCAACGCATCCATGCTGCCAGCCGCCGCGGCCTTGCGGGCCAACTGCTCTACCAGCTCTTCACGCGGTTTCGTCATAGCCACAATGATTCTCCAATCATCCAGCGACTACAGCCCTCCTACACAAACAATCTGACACCCCCTCCGGAGGCGCCGAACCCGGCCCGTGGTTGCCCTGCAGGGGAAATGCCGGCGTACCGGTTCCGTCACAAGGCCCGCACCTGGCGCGAACGCCACCACGCGGAAAGCATCGAGAAACGCCACGCCAAAGGCGTCCAGGACCGGAGGGTCGAATACTCGCCGGACAATGACGGGATGGCATGGCTCTCTACCTACCTGCCGGCCGCCACCGCCAACGCGATCTGGAACCGCACCACCGCCATAGCCCGGGGCCTGCAGGGTCCCGACGAGTCCCGGACCCTCACCCAGATACGGGCCGACGCACTCGCCACGCCCTCCTCAGCAGCGGGAAGGGAGAAGGAAAGAATCCCGGGCAGGTCACCCCGCCCCGGGCCCACGTACTGGTCACAGTCCCGGTGTTTTCCCTGCTCGGCGCCACCGACGAAGCGGCCATGCTCGACGGATACGGCCCCATCCCCGCCTCGATGGCCAGGGACCTAGTGGCCAACGGGGCCGATTCCTTCTTCCGGGTGCTGGTCGATCCACGGGATGGAGCGCCTCTGGAAATCGGCCGCACCAGCTACCGGCTCACCAAAGCCATGAAGAACTGGCTCAAGCTCCGCGACGGCAAATGCCCGTTCCCTGGCTGCAGCAACCACTCCCTGGACAACGAAGCAGACCACCTCCTCGCCTGGCACCACGGTGGAGCCACCGGCATCAGCAACCTCGGCCAACCATGCCCCAAACACCACCGGCTTCGGCACACCAGCGCCTGGAGACCCACATCAGCGAGCAAGGACGAACCACCGGGCTGGATATCTCCCAGTGGCCGGCGCTACAAGAGCGAGCACCAGGATTGGGAACCACCCCACTGGCCCAACCAACTGAAACCGGACCTGAAACCCGAGAGGGCATCGAGCAGGCACCGGCCGCCCCCAGCGCGACGCGACACCCCCTGCGGCCACCCGGACTTTGTCCCCACTGGATTGTCCCTGGGGGAGGGCGGCTTGGAGCGGTTCCTGCATGCCCGCGCCTGAACAGCCGCCAAGTGGCGACCCACCCTCGCTACGGCCGGCCGGTTTCCAAAACCGACGCCAAGTCGAAGCTGACAGGCTCCTCGAGCTGCTCATAGGTGCACGATTCCGGGTCCCGGTCCGGCCGCCAGCGGGCAAACTGGGCGGTGTGGCGGAAGCGCTCACCCTCCATATGGTCATACCTGACCTCCACCACCAGCTCTGGCCGGAGCGGTACAAAGGACAGGTCCTTCCCGGCGCTCCAGCGGCTGCCCTCTGCGTTCCGCGGCGTCCGTTCGCCTTCCTCCTGCTTCGCCCAGGCCCAGGGGTGCCCGTCGAAGTCGGTGACCAGCGCCTGGAGTTCCTTGAACAATTCCTGCCGGCGTTTCATCGGGAAGGCGCCGATCACGCCCACGCTGGCCAGGCCGCCGTCGTCCTTGTACAGGCCCAGCAGCAGCGAGCCGATCGCGTCCGGTCCGCTTTTGTGCAGCCGGTAGCCGGCCACCACGCAGTCGGCGGTCCGCTCGTGCTTGACCTTGAACATCACGCGTTTGTCCGGCTGGTATCGGCCGTCCAGCGGCTTGGCCACAATTCCGTCCAGGCCGGCGCCTTCGAACTGCCGGAACCACTGCTCGGCGGTTTCCTTGTCCTGGGTGGCGGCGGTGAGATGGATCGGGGCCTGGCTGCCGGCGAGCGCCTTCTCCAGCGCGGCCCGCCGTTCGGTAAAGGGACGGCCGGTGTAGTCGTCGTCCCCCAGCGCCAGCAGGTCGAAGGCCACGAACCTGGCCGGGGTCTGCGCGGCCAGCAGCTTGACCCGGCTGGCCGCGGGGTGGATCCGCTGCTGGAGGGCGTCGAAATCCAGCCGGTCCCCCGAGGCGCCCACCAGGACAATCTCGCCGTCGAGCACACACCGCGGCGGCAGGTTCTCCTTCAGCGCCTCCACGAGCTCCGGGAAGTACCGGGTCATGGGTTTCTCGTTGCGGCTGCCGATCTCCAGGTCGTCGCCGTCGCGGAAGATGATGGACCGGAACCCGTCCCACTTGGGCTCATAACTCAGCGTCCCGTCCGGGATGCCGCTGACGGCCTTGGCGAGCATGGGCGGGACGGGAGGCATCACGGGAAGTTGCATAGTGCCCATTCTTGCGCCGGGACCGCGCCGGCGGTAGGTCTAAGCCGCCAGAAGCCAGACGGCGAGGATCAGCACCGGGGCTGTGGCCGCCGTCGAAAGCAACACGGTTTCCCGGGCCACCGTCTCCCCGCGGCTGTAGCGGTTGGCGAAAAGGAACACGTTCTGGGCGGTAGGCAGCGCCGCCATCAGCACCACGCCCAGCAGCATCTGGTGGTCAAGGTTAAAAATAAAGCGTCCGACGGCGAACGCCACCACCGGCATCACGGCCGACTTGAGTGCCGTGGCAGTAAGGATTTCGGCGGTGTGGCCGCCGCCGTGCAGGACCCGGTTTCCGTGAAGCGACATGCCGAAGGCCAGCAGGACCACGGGGACGGCGGCCCCGCCCAGCAGGGTCAGCGGTGCCATCACCGGTTCGGGCAGTTTCACGTGGAAGGCAGCCAGCACCACGCCCAGGAGGGAGGCGATGATCATGGGGTTCCGGAACGGCTGGGTCAGCATCCGGCGGAGCGAGAACCGCCCCGCCGCCGACAGGTCCAGCAGCGTGAGGACCAGCGGCGCGAACAGGAGCAGCTGCACCAGCAGCACCGGCGCCACCGGAGTGGCATCCCCCAGCGCGTAGACGGTAATCGGGATGCCGATGTTGTTGGCGTTGACATAGGAACTGGCCATCGCGCCCACGGCAGTCTCCGCGAGGGGACGGCGGAACCAGAGCCGGCTCACCAGGACATACAAAAGCGCGGTGATGGCGGCCGTAATCAGGGCCAGCGGGACATAGGCGGAGAAGACCACCGCGAGGTCCGATTTCAGGACAACGGTGAACATCAGCACAGGGTTGGTGATGAAGAAAGCCGTGCGCGTCAGCGCCGATACCGTGGGCTCGCCGCCCAGCCCGCACCGCGCGGCGACATACCCCACCGCGATGACGACGCCGATCACGGCCAGCCCGATCAGCACGCCACCCACAGAGCTACTTCCTTCCGGTCAGCCATTCCAGTAGTACAAGTTACCAACTTATCTGACAGGCGAGGAGCGGCACCCCTCGACACAGCGCAGGGCGGAACGGTAGACCTTAACGATGGTCACCGTCGGCTTCCACGCCTCGCATGAACAGATCGGTCCCGGGCAGCTGCTCAAGGACGTCCAGCACGCGGAGCAGGCCGGTTTTGACGCCGCCATGTGCTCGGACCACATCGAGCCGTGGTCCGCCAGGCAAGGGCACTCCGGCTTCGCGTGGTCCTGGCTGGGCGCGGCACTGGCCACCACCAACCTCAGGTTCGGGGTGGTGACGGCGCCGGGCCAGCGCTATCACCCGGCCATCATCGCGCATGCTTCTGCCACGCTGGCCAGCATGTTCCCCGGCCGTTTCTGGCTGGCGCCCGGCAGCGGCGAGAACATGAATGAGCACGTCACCGGCGACGCGTGGCCGCCCAAAAAGACGCGCCAGCTCCGGCTCGAGGAGTGCGTGGACATCATCCGCCGCCTGCACCGCGGCGAGGAGGTGACGCATCACGGCCTGGTGACTGTTCAGCAGGCCCGGATCTGGGATGTTCCGGCGCCCCCGCCGCCGCTCATCGCACCGGCCATCAGCGTGGACACCGCGCGCCGGGCCGCCGCCTGGGCGGACGGCATGGTGACGGTGAACCAGCCTGCCGACAAGCTGACGGACATGCTGGCCGCCTACCGGGACAACGGAGGCCAGGGCAAAGCGGTCCTCCAGGTGCACCTCTCCTGGGCGCCGCGGGAGGAGGAAGCCGTCGCCATTGCCCTGGACCAGTGGCGGAGCAACACTTTTGCGCCGCCGGTTCCCTGGGATCTGCCCACCGCCGCCCACTTCGACGGCGTCAGCACCCACGTGGGCGAAGAGCAGGTCCGGAAGTCCGTGAACGTCTCGGCCAGCCTGGATCGGCACGCTGAGTGGCTTGCGGGGTACGGAGACCTCGGCTTCGACGAGCTCTACCTGCACTTCGTGGGACAGGATCAGGCGCCGTTCATTGATGCGTTCGCCGACGGCGTCCTCCCGCAGCTTCGCCGGACAGCTGACCGGACACCTGCGAGGGAGTCCATGCCATGAGGATCGCCGAAACCTCAGACCTGTGGTGGAAGAACGCCGTCATCTACTGCCTGGACGTGGAGACGTTTTTCGACGACGACGGCGACGGCACCGGCGACTTCGCAGGACTCACCCAGCGGGTGGACTACCTCGCAGCGCTGGGCGTCACGTGCATCTGGCTGATGCCGTTCTACCCCTCGCCGGACCGGGACGACGGGTACGACGTGACTGACTTCTTCAGCGTTGATTCCAGGCTGGGGACCATGGGTGACCTGGTGGAGTTCATCCGGTCCGCCAGGGATCGGGGCATGAGGGTGATCGCCGACTTCGTGGTCAACCACACCTCCGTCCAGCATCCGTGGTTCGTGGAGGCAAGGAAGTCCACGGACAACCCGTACCGGGACTATTACGTCTGGCGGAAGGACACTCCGCCGGACACTTCGTCCGAGGTGGTGTTCCCCGGCGAGCAAACGTCTCTGTGGACCAAGGACGAGGCCACCGCGGAGTGGTACCTCCACATGTTCGCCGAGCACCAGCCGGACCTCAACGTCACCCACCCCGCGGTCCGGAACGAGATCGCCAAGGCCATGGGACTGTGGCTCGAGCTGGGGCTGGACGGTTTCCGGCTGGACGCCGTGCCGTTCTTCCTGGAAACCCGCGGCCAGCCCAAGGACGAGGCCGCCAACCTTGATCCGCACGAGTACCTGGGTGCCCTGCGCAGCTTCCTCAGCCGCCGCAACGGCAGCGCGGTGCTTTTGGGTGAGGTCAACCTGCCCTACAAGGAGCAGCTGGAATACTTCGGCGGCCCCGAGGGCGACGAGCTGAATATGCAGTTCGACTTTATGTCCATGCAGCACCTGTACCTTTCGCTGGCGCGCCAGGACGCCCGTCCGCTGGCAGAAACCCTCAAGAGCCGCCCGGCGCTGCACCCGGACAACCAGTGGGCCATGTTTGTCCGCAACCATGACGAGCTCACGCTGGACAAGCTCAGCGACGCCGAGCGCCAGGAGGTTTTCGCCGCCTTCGGTCCGGAGAAAAACATGCAGATTTACGGCCGCGGGCTTCGCCGCAGGCTGCCGCCGATGCTGGGCGGTGATGCGGGCAGGATCCGGATGGTGTATTCGCTGCTGTTCTGCCTGCCGGGCACCCCGGTGCTTTTCTACGGGGAGGAGATCGGCATGGGCGAGGACCTGCGGCAGAAAAGCCGGGCCGCCGTCCGCACGCCCATGCAGTGGAACAGCGGGAAGAACGGCGGCTTCTCCAGCGCAAAGGCCTCCGACCTGGTGGTTCCGCTGGCCCGCGGCGACTACGGCCCGGAGAAGGTGAACGCCGCGGCGGCCAAGCGGGACCCGGACTCGCTCTGGAACTTCATGGCAACCCTGATCCAGCGCTACCGAGAATCACCCGAGCTCGGCTGGGGCGAGTTCGCCATGATCGACCAGCCGGAGCCTGCCGTCTTCGCGCACACCTGCAGCTCGGCCGGAGCCACCATGGTGCTGCTGCACAATTTCAGCGAGGAGACGGTGAAAGTCACGGGCCAAGCCGGCCCGGAGGACGCCTCGCCCCGGGCATACAAGGGTGCCGTCCTGCTGGACGTGCTCGACGGCGGGAACGTGCCGTTGGAGCCCGACGGCGGGTTCACCGTTGAGTTGGGCCGTTACGGCTACCGGTGGTTCCGCGTGCACCGCCCGGGCGACCGGCTGGCGCCGTAACCATGTGAATCGGGGCCGGTCGCGAGGGACTCTTCCCCATAGGCCGGTTACGCCTCGGCAGGGAACCCGGGCAGACCGTCGATGCTCAGCGAGTTCCTCTCGGCCCGGTACTCGGCCATGCCGTCCTCGCCTTTCTTCTCGGCCTGCAACCGGAGAAGGTCACGTTCTTCGGTCATTTCCATAACGGGGACACCCCAACCACACGAGTCGCTGATGCGCGTGACGTCTACCGTGATGACCGCTCGGGTGCTTGGGTGCTTGGGGTGAAGTGCCGTTACCTCTTCGAATGTTGCCTCACCCGGAAGGAACACCGCGCCTCGACCGTGTAGGCGAACGATACGGGGACGGCTACCGAACGAATTGAACATGAGGCACACACGGCCATTTTCTCGGATGTGTGCGATGGTCTCGATGCCGCTGCCGGTGTAGTCGACCCAGCCGACTCGGTGAGCGCCCAGGACAGAGAACGAGTCGTGGCCGCGGGGGGACATGTTTACATGCCCTTCTATCCCAAGGGGCGCGGTTGCGACGAACCACATGGGCTGTTCCTCGATCCAAGCCTTGAGGTTTCTGTCGATGGTGTCGAAGATTTTGGCCACGGTCAAAGCATAGTCCGTCGCATCGGGCCGTTTCGGTTGTCCGCTGAGGGATCGCTCAGTGTGCAGCGCGGAAAGCCGCCAACACGGCCCACGTTGTGAATCGCAGGGCTACATGACCCTATTTCCGCAGCCAAGTGGCGCTCCTAGCAGGGGAGCCGCTGTCGGTCTTCAGGCGGAGCGTCGTTGGAGCTGGCGGTACACCGTAGTCCGGGACACATGAGGACATGGTTACAGTAATCCCCCCGTCACCGTGCACATCGTGCGGGTCTTACGTGCATAGTCGCGACCAGCAATCGCGCAGGCCATGTCGGCGGGCTCCCTGGCACGCTGATCGACCGGCTTACGGGCGCCGTTGTGTGAACTGTCCTCTTACCTTTTGTCAGTTTTCGAATTCGTCTTCACGGAATGTCAGAAGCCGGCTGCATCGGTCCGGGTCACCGGTACGCTTCGATTGAGACCCGGTAGACGCCAAGAAAGGGAAGCTCCGTGAACCCTTTTGCGGCCAGCGGGCAATACATAGTGTGAGCACAGACAACGACATCATCAGGCGGTCCCGGGACAGCCCCGCAGTTTTCGGGGAGTTGTACGACAGACACGCCTCAGTCATCTACAGATATGCCGCCAGAAGAGCCGGCGATTTCGCCGCCGACGACGTCACCTCCGAAACCTTTTTGGTCGTCTGGGAACAGCTGGAAACCTACGACCTGGACCGGGAGGATGCCCGGCCCTGGCTTTTTGGGATCGCCACAAATCTGCTCCGGCGGCATCACCGCGCCGAAGCCAAGATCCTGAAAACCGCAGCGAAAGCGGCTTCACGGGAAGCTGTCGCTGACGATTCCGACCGGATTGCCGCCCGTGTGGACGCCGTCGTGGCGACCGGGCGCATCGCCCGCACCCTGAAAGCTATGGCGGCCATAGACCGGGAAACGCTGCTGCTCTACGCCTGGGCGGACCTGACCTACGAGGGCATCGCCCTGGCCATGGACGTTCCCCTGGGAACCGTGCGGTCCCGCCTGAACCGTGCCCGCCGAACACTGCGAACCCAGCTCAACCTCGAAATACTTGATGAAACGGAGAACGACCATGAACGACTTGCAGCTGCTCCGCGAAATGCGTAGCGACGTCGGCTCCGCCTCGCCGACCACGTTGGCCCGCGGCCGCAACAAACTCATGTCCAAGATCAGTTCCGACTCCCGCCCCGAGGCAACGACCACGCACGCCCCAGCCACCGTGCTCCCGATCTTCCGGCGCCGTGTCCTGATGGCATCGGCAGCCGCGGCTCTGCTCGTGGGGGGAATCGTAGTGGCAGAGGTAGTCAGGCCCAGTCCGGGAGCAATCGCCGAAGCAGCCGAGGTCCTGAACGACGCCGCAGCAGCAACCATCCAGACCTCCGACCCGGTGGTAGGACCCGGCCAGTACCTGAAGATCGATACCACGTCCGTCTATGCCGCGGGCGTCCTTTTGGGGGACGACCCTAAAGCAGCTCGCCGTACGGTGGAGTGGTTGGACAAGTACTCCGACCATCTCTACATCCCCTCCGACCAAACAGCCGAATGGATCTGGAACCGCGAAGCCCGCATCCCCACGACATTCTTCAGCGAGGATGCCAAGGCAGAGGCGACCAAATACCAACAGTCCCAAGCTGGCGACCCCACCAGGATGGGAGAACTGTTGCGGGCACCGGGCGGGAACTTCTACGGAGAACAGAGGATGCTGTTCGCCGGCTTGCCACTGGCCGAGGGGGTGAAGACTCTGCCCCGCGACCCCCAGGCCCTCCTGGACACAATTCGACAGCTAGACAACCCAGATAGGTCGGAGGCCGAAACGCTGGAAAGCATCGCGGCTGCTCTTCAGACCGGAGTCGTCCCGGCGGACCTTCGCGCTGCACTGTACAAAGCGGCCGCGCTCATTCCGGGTGTGACCGTCGTAGACCGGGAAGCGAACCTTGACGGCAAGGCGGGCACCGCGATCGGGATCGAGGATCCGGACAGGGGAACGCGGATGGACATCATTATTGATCCCGCCACTGGGCTGCTGATCGGACAACGTAAGGTCACGCTGACAGCCGGCGAAACGTTCCCAGCCGGAACAGCGACCGGCTGGACGTCAGTCCAGACCTCAGTGGTGAATTCAGCCCCATAACCATCAAATCAACCGCTACGCGGCGGAGGCGCCCGACGGCTCTTTGCGTGGTCGCCGGCCAGCAGGATTGCGTCGGACACTCTTCGGGTGTCCGACGCATCTGCTTTAAGTCCATGAGCGTCCGGGTCAACGTTCGGGTCGGGCACCAAGGGTGCGGCGCCCGACCCCCAATCGAGCTTCACCAGGCTAAGGGGGCGTTAACGGATCCTTCTCGGAGTCCTTAGGAACCTGCTGCTCTTCACGGCAATCCAGGTAACCGTCAATAGTAGGGGCAGACCTGCGATAACAGTTTGGGTGGGTCGGGGATGAATTGATTTCGTAGTTGAGCCGTCGGTCATCTTGAAGGTGCATTCGAGGGCCAAGGGAATGAACTTGTACTCCGCGATGGGCAGTGAGGGCCAGCCCTCGGGGTTATGAACAGTCTCGGCGGGCAGATGTTCGTTCAGACAAATTAGCGATATGGGCCCATTGCGGTCCAGTAGCCCTCGATCGATGAAACCCACCACTAGGAACCAACCTAGCGAAAGCACCACGGCGATAAGCGCCTGCCGATTTGCGGACCACTTTCGCTTCGGGGAGAGTGCAGTTGAGCAGTTTTTGAGATTTCCGTGTCCAAGTCCTCCCAGAGCCGGCGGTTAGGCTCCTGCGCACCCAAGTGCCCAGTGTCTCGGGCACATACTCAAGAAAAAGCACCACACTCTTCGACGCGTCCTTCATCGCGGTGACTTTCCTCTTAACCTGAGGCCAATGTGTCCCCCATTGGCGTTGAGGAATATAGCCGTCAAATTCACTGAGGTCTGTATTGCACTTCAGATCAACGACTCGCCACCCGAGTAAAAGCGGGAAGAAATCCACCGCTCCTGCCTGAACCCACTCGGAGGTCGCCTGATGTGCTGCCAATTCTCGTCCGACTCCGTGGGTAGGGCTTCCTATCCCGTAGTGGCAGACAAAGGGAAGCTGGACTCGGCTAGCAGTGACGGTTGGATCTCCCTCTTCCATGCTTGTCAGTGGGAGCTGTTTCACAAAGACAGTCGTTTCACTGATACAGATTGTCTTGGTTGTTCCGCCAATACCTACGCCAACCGGCTCAGCTGCATCAATAAGCGTCCGCACGCTGGCATCATCGAGCCCTGCGAGTACATCGGAGATACTTCGGGCTTTATCTGTACGTACCGTCATCACTACACACTAAAGGCGGGCCTTTGCCGCGCTTGGCGCATCAGTGCTCCTTCCACTGTTCCGCCCAAGGTTCCTCCAATGGAACGCCCGTCGTTTACACAGCGTAGGGTCGGTGCGATGCCGACAACGCTAGATCCGGAACTCCTCGAACGCCTTGAGGTTAGGATTGGGACCCATGAAGAATCCGTGCCCACAACTTGCAGCTAATGAGCAGTGAGCGACCATTTCCCCGTGAATCGTCCAACTACAGGCCAGGCGAGCCGCTCAGGTCGTGGACGAGTGGTGAGTCAGTTGCTCCGTTCGATGCTGAATTTGCCGTCGCTGCATCGGAGGCCCTTGATTCACTTCGGCGCCTTCTCGACGGCGATCAGCTCAGTGATGCGGACTTGATTGCGTTCGGCAGGCTCAATTCCTACTGTGTGTTGCGGTGGTATGAGCCACTGGTAAGCCTGATACGAGGTCCTGAAATTCCCCCCGAAGTGATTGAGTTCTTACGGGATTCCGTCCCTGGACTCGAACGCTAGATGGGTTACCAGCCTCGTGGACGCAGGACTGGAGCAATTGCTTGGTTAGGTGACCACAAAGGTTCGGCTAATCGGCACCAAGCGTGCGGTGATCGACCGGGCTTGCGGGGCGGTTTTGTGCGGACGGGCTGCGAGAAGGTACCGCTCACCGGATCAGACAGCCCGGCGGAACACCTTCACTTCCCAGGGCCTGAGCCGCAAGCCGGCGTCGGGCGGGTAGTTTCCCAGAACCTGGACCGCATCCCCCCAGGCGGGGACCCCGACGTCGGCCGTCCGGGCTGTCCCGGAAAAGTTGCCGAGCACCAGCAGTTCGGCGTCCGGCAGCGAGCGCTGGAAGGCGTAGACGTGCTCGTCGTCGGGAAGCAGCATGGTGAAATCCCCGTGGGCCACCACCGGATCGGTGTGGCGGAGGTCGATGACGCGGCGGTAGAAGTTGTACACGGATTCCGGGTCCTCCACCTGGGCCGCGGCATTGATGGTGTTGGTGTTCGGATTGACGACGATCCAGGGGGAACCCGTCGTGAAACCGCCGTGCCGGGTGGCGTCCCACTGGACCGGCGTGCGGGCGTTGTCCCGGTTCAGCGGCGCCAGGGCGGCCAGGACCTCGGCATCCGTATGGCCCAGGTGTGTGGTCGCCTCCCGGTGATGGTTGAGGACCTCGATGTCGCGGTAGTCGCTGATGGCACCGAAGGTCATATTGGTCATGCCCAGCTCTTCACCCTGGTAAACGTAGGGGGTGCCCCGGTGCAGGTGGAGGACGGCGGCGAGCATCTTGGCGGACACTTCGCGGTACTGCCCATCGTCGCCGAAGCGCGAGACGGCCCTGGCTTGGTCGTGGTTTCCCCAGTAGAGGCTGTTCCATCCCCGCTCGCCCAAGGCGTCCTGCCAGCGGCCCAGCGACTTCTTCAGGTCGGTCAGCAGGAGCTTTTTGGGCCGCCATTTGTTGCCGCCCTCCTGGTCGAGGGCCACGTGCTCGAACTGGAACACCATGTCCACCTCCTCGCGCGCAGGATCGGTGAAAAGTACGGCGTCCTCCACCGTAACGCCGGGCATTTCCCCCACCGTGAGCAGGTCCTTGTCCCTGCCGGCGAAGACCTCCTGGTGCATCTCCTGGAGGAACTCGTGGATTCGAGGCCCGCAGATGTAGTGCGGGCCGCCGTCGCCGTAGAGCATGCCGTCAGCCTTAGGCCCGTCCGGCAGGGCCGGGTCCTTGGAGATGAAGTTGATGACGTCCATCCGGAACCCGTCCACGCCGCGGTCCAGCCACCAGTTCATCATGTCGTAGACGGCGGCCCTGACCTCGGGGTTTTCCCAATTCAGGTCGGGCTGCTTCTTCGAGAACAGGTGCAGGTAGTACTCGCCGCTGGCCTGGTCGTATTCCCATGCGGGGCCGGAGAAGGCGGAGCCCCAGTTGTTGGGTTCGGCACCGGGCGTGCCTGGCTCAATCCCCCCGCGCGGTGTGCGCCACCAGTACCAGTCGCGTTTCGGGTTGTCCTTGGAGGAGCGGGATTCCTTGAACCACGCATGCTCATCCGAGGTGCGGTTCACCACCAGGTCCATCACCAGCTTCATGCCGCGGGCGTGGAGGCCGTCTAGCAGCTCGTCCAGGGTGTCCAGGTCTCCGAAGACCGGATCGATGTCCCGGTAGTCGCTGATGTCGTACCCGTTGTCGTCCTGAGGCGAGCGGTAGACCGGCGACAGCCAGACGACGTCGACGCCCAGGTTGCTCAGGTAGTCCAGCCGCCCGATGATCCCGCGGAGGTCACCCACGCCGTCGCCGTCGGAATCGGCGAAGCTGCGCGGATAGATCTGGTAGACCACGGCACTTTTGAACCAGTCCCGCCCCTGAGTGAGGGCCGGTTCGGGGTGGGTTTCCTGGCTGGTCATCGGTTCCTCCTGGTATGCGGCGCGGCGGGTGCAGGCCCAGTGAACGCTATTCTTCCGCGGCCCGCAAGGCCTTCCGGTACGGGACATCCGTCATAGGCATAAGCTACAAGCAGGACATCCCTTCCAACGCCGGGGAGCTAACCGTGGACACTGAAACCGCTGATGTCATCGATCACGATGTCACCACCATCACCTGCGTGTGCGGTAATACCGTCAGCCAGGACGGATTGATTCAGGCCAACTCACAGGGCATCCCCATTTTTATCGGCGAGAACATCCCTGTCCCTGCAGAGCTTGCCGAATGGCCCAAGGACGGGGAACTCTACACGCTGTGCCCGTCATGCGGCCGCGTCTGCCGTGACTCGGTCATCGAAGAGACAGGGACCGCGCCCGTTGCTTTCCGGGTCGACGTCACCGCCGGACCAATTGCAGAGGCAATCCGGGTCCATTGGAACCTCAGCACCTAGTCTCCCCGTGTCTGCTCAACCTTGGACGGCGGCTGCGGCGGCGGCTAGGGGGTCCAGGGGTTCGCGTCCGAGGATGTCCGTGATGTCCGACCGCGTCGAAGCGAGGAATCCGTGGGTTGCGGCAGAGTGGATGGAGATCAGCATTGGGGGCTGGAATGGCAGCAGTGCTGCGGAGTCCAGTGCCTTCCGCAGGTCGGTGAGTGTGCCCGGCCGGTACTCTGCCCCCAGTTCGTCGGCGACGTCCTGCGCTGTGATGGCTTTGGTTCCGACGAGATTGTAGGTTCTGCTCTGATGTTCTTCCGGGGTTTGGGCGATGATTGCCGCCGCCTCCGCGAGGTCATGACGTGCGACGGCGGCAACGCCGCCGTCGCCGAACGGGGCCACGATAACCCCGTCGCGCGGTGCCAGGAGCTGGCCGATCAACTCGGCATACAGTCCATTCCTCAGAATCGTCCACTGGACCGTTCCGTTCCGGAGGCGGCGTTCTGTCCAACGGTGGGCGAGGGCGAACCCCAAGTGATCGCCGGCGTCGGCGAGACTCGTATACACGATGTGCCGAACCCCGTCGCGTTCAGCGGCTGTGATGGCGTTCTCATGACGGTTGATGACGACGTCGTCTTCCGCGGTTCCGGCCGAGACCAGCACCAGCGTCTCCACGCCAGCGAAGCTGATTGTTCCGCTGTCGTCAAAGTCCATCACCCGGAGCCACGGGGTATCGATCGGATGGCGGGTTGCTCCGAGTGCAGGCACACCCGATTCGGAGAGGTGGCTGAGGATTGCTGCCGCCAGGTGGCCGGAGGCCCCGGTAACGAGAATCATGGGCATGCTCATTTCATTGGTACTTTTCGGTAACTAGACTCATCTTCCGTAACCGAACACGAACCCACAAGGAGGCACTTTGGCGTTAGGAAGCCACACGGAAGTAACCGCCGTACTGGAACCGTGCGGCGACGCCGGACATCCGGACTGCGGGATCCGGGACGTTCTGGACCGCATCGGCGATAGATGGTCGGTGCTGGTCATCGTGGAACTGGCCTCCGGCACCAGGCGCTTCAACGAACTGCAGCGCGCGATCGACGCGATCTCCCAGCGAATGCTGACCCTGACAGTGAGGCGTCTCGAACGCGACGGCCTGGTCATTCGCACGGTCTACCCGACAGTCCCCGCCCAGGTCACCTACGAACTCACCGAAAGGGGAAGGGGCCTCACCCATCTGGTCAAACAGCTCGCAGATTGGTCGCTGGAACACAAGGCCGCCATCGGAGCATCGCGCAAGCTATACGACCTGGAGAACCCCGAAAACGTCATCCGCTAAAGTAAACGGCCAAGGACCTCAGTGATGGGCGTGCAGATCCTCTTTGAGCCACAGTGTGTCGCCCTCAACGCGGTCTAGCTCATCCGAGGCGAGATATGCGTGGCCTGTGAACAGACCGGACCTGTCGATCTTCACGTAGCCGATCCGCAGGAGCCTCTCCGCGGTATGGCGGGGCAGTCCGGAGGTCTCTGCGAAACCGTTGATCACGGTGCCGACCAGGCCTCCTGTTTCGGGGTCGGTCTGGCCGTCCGAGGTCACTGCCTCCGGATCACCCATCTTCAGGTCCTCGACCTTGCCGATCTTTTTCCCATCCGGCGCTACGACGTGCATTCCTTCGCGCACCTGCTCTATGACCGCCATGACGTTCCCCTTTCACGGATGCATCCCGCTGAATGCAAAACCAGTGTAGGCCTGACCGGCAGCCACTCATAGGGGCGGACGCTGCCGGTCGATGCGAATGCCGGTCCGCTATTTTTCGTCCGGGCCAAGGTCCGGCGCCGGCACTTCCAAGCCAGGCCGGATCACTTCCCTGCTTCAACGAACGAGGCACCGCTCGCGTCCGTTGCCACGCGCACAGCCTCAACCGCCGCCCGGACGCCGGCGCCGCCGAATCCAACAACCGCCACATAAACGCCGTCCACGGCGGGGCCGGACGTCCCCACCCAGGGCACAATCAGTCCGTTCCCCATAGGCTGCGGCTCCTCCCTGACGAAACTACCGGCGTCGTCGAGAGCCTCTCCCGCCCCGTCGAGCGGCACCACCACGCTGGTCAGCTCCGACGCCGGATCCAGCGGCCAGCCCCCGATCCGCAGGCGCGCGGGCGGGCAGTCAGCCATCCCTCGGAGTCGGACAATCCGCACCTCCACGGGTCCTCGGGTGACGGACGTGACCGTCACTTCCGGCCCCGGAGTTACGGGCCCGGCAACGCCGCCTCCGTGGTCCGGCCCGATGGTCTCAGGGATGGCGATCCAGTTCACGCGGCCACCGGAGGACCCCTCCAGCGTGTCCCCGGATGCCGTGAGGCCGTGCGATTCAAAGCCGGTCCGGTGGGTGAGGCAGCCGGCGTCATCCACCAGAACGACGGCGTTGTCCAGCGACTCGGACGAAAGGTCGGGGAAGGTGTGGGTGGAATAGCCCAGCCGGGCATAAAGGGCAGAGTCCGCCAGCCGGTCCCCCTGCCGGGCATGATCCGTGCCGTGGTTGGTGACCCGCACGATGCCGTCCGCCCGCGTGCCGTTAACCATCCAGCCCGGGGCCGCGATGAGCCTGCTCGTGTCGCCCCGCTCCACCGGCAGAGGCTCCTCCACCGCGGTCCACACACGGTGACCGGCCGGCAGCGCCAGGCCCAGCAATCCCTTGGAGGCCCAGTAGGGCGAGCCTGCGCCCGAGTAGGACTGCTTCATCCCGTTGAACTCGCCGTGCCAGCCGATGGAGAGCAGGCCATGCTCATTGATGGCGCCGTTGCGGGCAAAGTAGTCCAGCATCCCGGACGCCGCCCGCCGGCTGGTACCCGGCGAAAGCCTCGAATACCCGGAGAGCTCCCCCACCCAGAACGGCGCAGCGGCGGCGAAGCGGTAGATCAGGCTGCGTCCCTGGATAAGGGGCGAGCCGTTGGCACCCACCAGGTGTACGGCGTCATCGAGGTAGTCGGCCAGCCGGTCCCCGTCAAGCGTGCCGCGGGCCTTTACCCGGGGATCCCCGGGCGCCATCATGGCCCACAGCTGCGGATAGACGTGGAAGGCCCAGCCCACGTAGTGGTCGTAGGCGCGTTCCGGACCGTCGGCGAACCAGCCGTGGCCGCGGTAGAGGGAATCGTGGACCGCCAGCCCGGCCTCGATATCCTCCGCCGAGGACCTGCCGCCCACACTGGCCAGGAAGGTCTCGACGACTATCTGGAACCACACCCAGTTGATCGGCGGATATTCTTCCCCGATCACCGTCTCAAACCATGCGATGAGCTGGCCCTGGACCCGCTCCGGCAGCTTGTCCCACAGCTGGTCACGCGTCAGGGCCAGGCCGACGGCCAGCGACGCCGCCTCCACCTTGGCCTGGCCCAGTTCCCCGGGAGTGGGCCAGCGGTCCGGCGAGCGCGGATCCGTTCCGGCGTCCAGCCCCTGTGCGTACCACTCCGCAAGCCAGCCGGTGCCGCCAGGGTCCCCCGCCATCCGGAAAGATGCCATGAGGAAGGTGCGCGCGAAGGCTTCCAGGGAATCGCTGCGCGGACCGTAGGCGCTGTTGGCTCCGGGGAGGTGGATGTTGGCGTGGTCCGCCGTGGCGTGGCGGTGGGCGGAGCGCAGCAGGAAGTCGGCGTAGCCGCACCAGTGGTCCCGGGTGAGGCCGGTGTACGGTGAGAACTCCCGGTTTTCAGCAGGCAGATTCAGGGATGGGACTGTCATCTAGGGGTCCTGTTTCGTTGTGGTATCAGGTTGCGGGTATCAGGGTGAAGACGCCAGGCCGGCCTCGGCCGGGGTCCGCGGGCTGCCCAGCGACGATTCGCGGACGATGAGATCCGGGTTCAGCTGGATCCGGTGGACGGGACGTTTCCGGCCCTCCGCCAGCCGGGCGGTCACCAGCTGCACCGCGACCCTGCCAACATATTGCTTGGGGGGCCGGACCGCGGAGATGGCGGGCTCGGCAAGGTAAGCCACCTCGTCGTCGTACCCCACCACCGCCATCCGGCCTGGAACGTCCACCCCGCGGTCCACGCAATGCTGCACAAAGGCCACGGCCTGGGTATCGGAATGGACCAGCATGGCTGTGGTCCCAGTTTCCCGGCACAGCTCCAGGACCCGGTCAAAGTGCGCGGCGCGATCTCCGGCCACCACACCTGCAGAATCCTCGCTGATGGATTCCTCCAGCGGGATCCGCAGGGCGGCTATGGCCTGGCGCCAGCCTCGGACCACGTGCGAGCTGGTGGGGCTGCTGGAGTCGGTCATACAGCCGATCTTCCGGTGCCCCTCCTGCCAGAGGTGCCGGGTGGCCATTCCGGCGCCGAAGGCATGGTCCGTGGCCACCCACTCCAGCCGATGAGCGGGAATTTCCGCCGGCGAGCGCCGCTCCGCCAGGATCACCGGAATGGGCAGCGCATTGAGCCACCGCAGCAGGTCATGGCCGGCCTCCCCCGTCATGTCCGGGGCCACGATGAGGCCGTCGATGTTCTGCGTATCCAGCAGCGCCTGCACCTGCCGGCGGTTGTCCGCGGCGTCGTAACTGGAACCGCGGACCACAATCCTGGCCTGCTGCACCTCGGCCTCGGCACGTGCACCGCTGATCACCTGCGGCCAGTAGTAGTCCAGGGACGGGACCATCATGCCGATGGAGTACCGGTTCGCCTGGTGCTTGGCCAAGGACGCCGAGCGGTCCAGTTGGCTGGGCAGGGTGGCGCCTCCATGCACGCGCGACACAAGGCCCTCGTCCGCCAGGAGGTTCACATCCCGCCGGATGGTCAGCTCGCTCACCCCAAGCTCGGCGGCCAGGCCCCGGACGGTCACGGAACCATGGGCCCGCAGCTCCTCCATCAGCCGCTCGCGGCGCTGCAGCGAAAAGAGGGACCTTGCGGGCGGTTCCGGCGTCTGTTCAGGACTCATCAGGGGCCTCCACTGTCAGGGTGAACGCCCCGGCGGCGCTCATGGTTTGGGGCATCCGGAACCGGAGCCGGGTCAGTTTGCGGCCCCAGACATCACCCAGCAGGGGATCGTCCAGGAGCCATTCGTCCACGTGTGCGACGGTGTTAGCCGGGTTCCAGCGCAGCAGGACCCCGCGGCCGCCGGCGGCGTCTGGGATGCCGTCCGGACGGACGGTGGCCGTCCCTTTGGAGTCCAGATCCACGGTCCCGGCGAGCAGGTAGTGGATGTCGACGTCGGGCGTTCCGGCCCATGAGGCGGCGCCGGCCGCAGCCCCAAGATTCCAGCGGTCCTCAATCAGGACCCGCGCTTTTCCACCGCGCTGCCCGGCCGGCGGGGATGCAGGCTTCTCCAGCGACGCCGACCGAATCCAGCTGGAGGCCGGGCCCAGACCGTAGGCCGCCCCCAGTCCGAGGACCAGCCGCGGATCCTCCGGGGTTGGAACGTGTTCCACGGCTGCGGCGAACTCCCGTCCGGTTCCCTGTTCCAGGCCAAACGGAGCCGGAACGCTGTGCCAGGCGCTCTGCATCGCCCTGATGCCGTACCTGTCCGGGCCAAACGTCTGGGCGGTATAGGTGGGCTGGCCGGCGTCGGCGAGGAGCGGGACACCGTCCACGGCCACCACCACCGATCCGACGTCGCGGTGGTTGTGGTGTTCGCCGTTGTGCCCGCCTTTGGCGGCCAGTGCGAGGCCGTCTGTCCGGCCCGGGTTTTCCCGGACCAGCATGATCTGTACGGATTCCAGGTAGCTGAAGCCGGTGAGCGGCGGGGTCAGTGGTGCCGCAGCCTGCCCCTGAGTGCGGTGCCGCCGTGCGGCGTTCCCGTTCCCAGGCCGGTCCAAGAGCGCACGCAGCGTCCGGCCCAGCCCGTTTTCCACGCTGGGCCAAGCTGCCTGGAAGGCCACCGCATGCTGTGCGGCGTCCCGGTCCCCCAAGCGCTCACCCCATCGCCGGACCAGGTCCCAGGGGAGGCCGGTCCACGCCCTGGCCGGTCCGTCGGCTACGTTCAGGTACCACCGGTGGCCCAGATGCATGCGGTGCGGGAAGGCCAGGAGTTCGCGGACCACCGGGATGTCCGTGTGGAGCGTTCCCGCGGTGGCTTCTTCCAGCAGGGCCAAGGCCTCAAGGGCCCGCCCGGCACCGTTCCACCAGTAAGAGAAGCCCTCGTCAATGGCACCGTCTGCCGGAATTGAGGCGAAGAAGCGGTCCAGTCCTTCAATGGCGAGGGCCACTGTCTGCGCCCGGAGCCCAGGGTCATCCACCAGGACCACCGCGGCGGCAATGACGTTTGAGTGAATCCAGGGGTTCCAGTTGTGGACGTCGCCGTCCAGCCCCAGCCAGTGCCAGTCGTCGCGGTCCAGGAAAGGGCGGACCACGCGGTCCAGGACTTCCTCCCGGATCCGACGGCGGAGGCCGGGCGCGCGCTGGTCCAGCTGTTCTGCGAGGACCAGATCCAGCCAGGCCAGCTGCGCGGCCACTTCACCGGCACCCAGGTCCAGATACGGAGCCGACCGGTCGGGAACCACGTCACCCCGGCGGGTGTAAGCATCCTCATGGGCTGCCCAACACCAGGAACTCTGCTCGCACAGCAGGTATGCACCGTCGATGACCTCGTCCAGCCATTCCTGCGGGAGCGCGCTGGAGCCCGGCCCCCCGTCCGGCGTCCGCACATGCTCCTGGAACTGGGACAGGCAGGCCATCACCACGGCGCGCGTGAGCCGCTGCTGCCTGGCAGCCACCAACCCCTCGTAAGCCGTGCGGTTGCCGTCGCGGAAGTAGCGGGCATAGTGGGACAGCAGGGGCTGAGGCCAGGGCGTGCCCCGTTCCGCTTCTGCCTCGCTTTCCAGGGCTGCCACCGGGGCCGCACGGACGGCGGACCAACCGCCCTGCATCGCCGCCTGATGGATCGTCAACCGCTCACGGCCGCCGGCCAGCGTCCGCAGCAGTGCGTCCTTCCCGGTGTCACCCCGCCAGGCCGCCGCGAGGGGTCCTTGGAAGGTACCCCGGAACGAGCGGGCAGTCCCCTGCGTTCCGTCCGATCGTGCCGGGTCCGATTGCGCCGGGTCCGGTTCTGCGGAGTCTATTCGTGCGGGTTTCAGCTGGGCCGCCATCGGTGTCCGTCTTCTCAAAGCTCTCGCGTCCCGCTCGATGTTCGAATCTGAACGCATACGATCAAGTCTGTTTGATCTGATTGATTTCTTGTGAGTATGAGTATGTACTCTTTTCTGGATGTGACGCAAGACATGGAACGGCCGGGCATCCCGGCCGGACGACAAGGAAGGGACGGCCCAGGTATGCCGCGCAAGCCCACAGCGCTCCTGCTGATGAACCGCTCCACCATGAAGGACCAGTTCGATGCCACCCGGCTGGAACGGCTCGCTGGCCTCGTGGAACTCGGCGCCCCGGCCTGGACCGATTCCCTGGCTGACCCGGAGATCGCTTCGCTCCTCCCCGACGTGGAAGTCCTGCTGACCAGCTGGGGTGTGCCGCGGCTGGACAGCGAAGCATTGGACCGCATGCCCCGCCTCCGTGCCGTCTTCCACTGCGCCGGCACCGTGCGGTCCTTCGTGACGGATGAACTGTGGCAGCGCGGAATCCTGGTGACCACAGGGGCAGAAGCGAATGCCATTCCCGTGGCCGAGTTCACGTTTGCTTCCATCGTCCTGGCCGGCAAGAAGGCACAGGTCCTGGCGAACGCTTCCCGGATTTCCCGTGAGGACTGGTCCTATTCAACTGCCTACGGCGAACTCGGCAACATCGGCCGCACCATCGGCGTCGTCGGGTTCTCCCGGATCGGGAGGCGCGTGGTGGAGCTCGTCCAGCAACTCCAGGATGTCACCTGCCTGGTTGCGGACCCCTACGCGGAGCCTGCCGCCGTGGCCGCCGCCGGTGCACGGCTGGTGACGCTCGAGGAGTTGATTCCGGCCTCCGACGTCGTCACTATCCACGCCCCCGCCCTGCCTGAAACCCGGCACATGATCGGCGCGGCTCAGCTCGCAGCCATGAAGGACCACGCCACCCTTATTAACACGGCGCGGGGCTCCCTGGTTGACACCCATGCCCTGGAGTCCGCCTGCGCCACAGGCCGCATCCACGCGATTCTCGATGTCACCGAACCGGAACCGCTGCCCGCCGGCTCCGTGCTCTACGACCTGCCCAACGTGGTGATCACTCCGCACATCGCAGGATCCCTGGGCACGGAAACACGCCGCATGTCGGACGTCGCCATCAGCGAACTTGAACGGTACCTGGCAGGCAAGGACCTCACGGCCGAGGTCCTTGCAGAACATCTGGACCTCATCGCGTAACCATCCCCGCTTCCAACCAACACCGCCGCAGCAGCGGCGGATCCGAACCCCTCATATAAGGAGATCCGCAATGAAGCGCACCACTCTCGCGGCGATAGCCCTCGCCGCAACCGCCAGCCTCGGCCTGACCGCCTGCGCGGGTGCCGCCGGTCCGGCGGAAACTGCCGATGCCGGCGGAAAGACCACGCTCAGCGTTTCCGTCTGGAACTACGAAGGAACGCCGGAGTTCAAGGCACTGTTCGACGGCTACGAAGCAGCCCACCCCGACGTAAACATTGAGCCGGTGGACATCCTCGCCGATGACTACCCCCAGAAAGTGACCACCATGCTCGCCGGCGGTGACACCACGGATGTGCTCACCATGAAGAACGTCACTGACTACTCCCGCTACGCCAACAACGGCCAGCTCCAGGAGATCAACAGCGTGGTGGACTCCCTGGACAAGGACAACCTCGCCGGGCTGGATGCCTTCGACCTCGACGGAAAATACTTCGCGGCGCCGTACCGGCAGGATTTCTGGCTGCTCTATTACAACAAGGACCTCTTCAAGGCCGCCGGGCTGGATGAACCCAAGAACATCACGTGGGACCAGTACGCCGAGCTCGCCAAGAAACTCACAGGGACCGCTCCCGACGGCAAAAGGGTGTACGGCACCTACCAGCACTACTGGCGCTCAACAGTCCAGGCCATCGCCGCAGCGCAGAACGACGGCGATTTGATCGGCGGGGATTACAGCTTCGCCAAGGACCAGTACAACATGACCCTGGACCTGCAGAAGAGCGGGGCCATGCTGGACTTCGGCACCGCCATGAGCCAGAAGACCAGCTACCGGTCCATGTTCGAAACCGCGCAGACCGCCATGATGCCCATGGGCTCCTGGTACATCTCCGGCATTGTGGCCGCCAAGCAGGCCGGCAAGACCACCGTGGACTGGGGACTTGCCCAGTTGCCGCAGAAGTCCGCAGGCGGGGACACCACAACCTTCGGCTCCCCCACGGCCTTCGCGGTCAACAAGAACGCCAAGCACTCCGACGAAGCCAAGAATTTCATTGAATGGGCCTCGGGTGCGGAGGGCGCCAAGGCTATCGCCAAGATCGGTGTGGTTCCCGCCCTGCAGACGGCCGACGTGACCGCCGAGTACTTCAAGCTGCCCGGCCTGCCCACGGACGAGCTCTCCAAGGCCGCCTTCTCCCCCGACAAGACCGTCCTCGAAATGCCGGTCAGTGACAAGTCCGCGGCAACGGACAAGATCCTCACCCAGGAACACGAGCTGGTCATGGTGGGCGAGCGCTCCATCGACGATGGAATCGCCGAGATGGGTAAGCGCGTCAAGGACGAAGTCCTCAAGTAATGGCTACAGACACCATCAACCCCACTCCCCTGAGGAGCCAGGCGCCGGGCACCCGCAGGCAGGGCAACCGCAAGCAGGGCAACCGCAAGCAGGCGCGGCGGAACACGCTGATCGGCTGGACCTTCATCCTGCCGAACTTCCTGGGCTTCCTTGCTTTCACACTCATTCCCGTGCTGGCGGCCTTTGCGCTGGCCTTTATGGAGTGGACTTCGTTCAGCGCACCAAAATGGGTTGGCCTGGCCAACTTTGAGCGGATGCTGGGCAGCGACTCCTTCTGGGTGGCGCTGCGCAACACCCTGCTCTACGCCCTCGGCCACGTGCCACTGACCTTGGCTCTGGCACTCATCCTGGCCATGCTCCTGAACCGCAAGCTCAAGGGCATCGGCTTCTTCCGGGTGGCCATCTTCTTCCCCTACATCACGTCCCTGGTGGCTGTTGCCGTCGTCTGGAACATGCTGTTCAGCCCGGACAGCGGCCCCATCAACCAGTTCCTCCAGTTCGTCGGCGTTGCCAACCCTCCGGGCTGGACCTCCAGCTCGGACTGGGCCATGCCGGCGGTGATCCTCACCAGCGTTTGGCGGGACATGGGCTACTACATGATCCTGTACCTGGCCGGTCTGCAGGCCATCCCCACCGAGCTGTATGAGGCCGCCGAAGTGGACGGCGCCAGCGCCTGGCAGCGCTTCTGGAACGTCACGCTGCCGTCGCTGCGGCCTACCACCTTCTTTGTGGTGGTGATGCTGACGGTATCCAGCTTCAAGGTCTTCGACCTTATTGTCGTGATGACCAACGGCGGGCCGGGCCGGTCCACCACGGTGCTTTCACAGCTGATCTACCAGGAGGGCATCGGCGAAGGTAAGTTCGGGTACTCCTCGGCCATCTCGCTGGTCCTTTTCCTGATCGTCCTCACCGTGACTGTCCTGCAATTCAAACTCCAGCAACGGAGGGAACGCTGATGACCAACCTGACTGAAGACCTCAGGGCCGAGGTGGCCCCTGGCGGCACGGCCGGCCATGAACGTGGCCTCGCTGAACGCCGGAGCCTGCGGGCGCGCAGGGCGCGCACCGTCAACGTGGTCATCTACGCCGTGCTGGTGGTGTTGGTGGCAGCACTCCTGGTGCCGTTCCTCTGGATGCTGTCCTCCTCGCTGAAGGAGAACAACCAGGTGTTCACGGTGCCCATCCAGTGGATTCCCGAGGAATTCGTCTGGAGCAACTATTCGGACATCTGGACCCGCATCCCCATGATGGGGTACCTCCAGAACTCGCTGTACCTCTCCGTGATCATCACGTTCCTGCAGGTCCTCACCGGCTCCCTGGCTGCCTATGGCTTCTCCAAGATCCGCTTCCCCGGCCGGGACGTGCTGTTCCTGGGCTACATCGCCACCATCGCCGTGCCGTGGCAGGCGTACATGGTGCCGCAGTACATCATGATGCAGCAGCTGGGACTGACCAACAGCTTCAACGCCCTGATCCTGCTCCAGGCCTTCGGCGCCTTCGGAGTCTTCCTGATGCGGCAGTACTACATGACCATCCCCGATGAGCTGTGCGAAGCCGCGCGCATCGACGGCCTCAGCGAGTACGGCATCTGGGCCCGGGTCATCCTGCCGCTGTCCAAGCCGGCGCTGGCCAGCCTTGCCCTGCTGACCTTCGTCAACACGTGGAATGACTACATGGGGCCGTTCATCTACCTCACGAGCAACAGGCTGTGGACGGTCCAGCTGGGACTCCGGTCCTTCGTGGGCCAGTTCGACGCCGAGTTCGCCATGATCATGACCGGCTCCGTCATCTCCGTTGTGCCCATCCTGATCATCTTCCTGATCGGCCAGCGGTACTTCATCCAGGGCATCGCAACGAGCGGGATGAAGGGGTGAGCACCGCGCGCCAGCATACCATGCAGCCGCTGCGGCGAACGTGGCAGGGTCCGGGCTTTGAGACGTTCGGGAGCATCTTCGGCTTTGTTTATGCGTTTCTGGCCGTCAACTTCCTGCTCGCGGCGGCAAACGCACCCCTGCTTCTGGGCCTGGCCCTGGTGGCTGACCCGGTGGCGGCCTGGCCGTTCTTCCTGCTCCTGTCCGTGACGGTGGCCCCTTCTTTGGCAGCGGCTTTCGCCGCGTTCCAGTCCCTGAAGGAGGCGGAGGGACCGGCCGTCAGGCCGGTTGCAGCCTTCCTGCTCGGCTACCGTCATTCCTTCCGTCGGGCCGCCCCGGCAGGTCTGGCTGCCGTCGCGGCGGTCGGCTTCCTTGGCATAGACCTTGCCATCGTGCAGGTGATGCCGGCAGCCGCCGTGCTGGTGCCGCTGATCGCGGTGGCCCTGACCGCCGTCGTCTGCGTTGCAGTGACTGTCCTCGCGGGAATGGTCCTGCTGCCTCAGGCCAGGACCCGTGCCATCCTAAAAGCGTCACTGTACCTGGCGGTCCAGCGCTGGTACCTGAGCCTGGCGGCCCTCGTGCTGCTGGGAATCATCGTGGCGGCGGTGCTGGTCCAGCCGGTCATCGGGGTGGCATTGGCCCCCGCCCCGCTGCTCTTTGTGGTGTGGAGCAACGCCGCCTTCGCGTTCCAGGCGGCCTTGCAGGAGGCCTGACCGGGAACGAGTGGCCAGCGGAGACAATCCGTGCCTCGTCCGCTGCGTGTCTGCCCTGCCTGCCTGTGAAAAGATCAACCATGCGTGCAATGCAGTACTCGAGCAAACTCCAGAACGTCCGCTACGAGCTCCGCGGGCCAATCCTCCAAGCCGCCAAGAAAATGGAAGCCGAGGGTCACCGGATCCTCAAGATGAACCTGGGGGACACTGCGCCGTTCGGAATGGAAGCGCCCGAATCCGTGGTGGTGGACATGATCCACCACCTGAGGGAGGCCCAGGGTTACAGCGAGTCCAAAGGTATCTTCTCGGCCAGGACAGCCATCTCGCAGTATTACCAGACCCGGGGCCTCATGCAGATCGGTGTCGAGGACATCTTCATCGGCAATGGCGTGAGCGAGCTCATTTCCATGTGCCTGCAGGCGTTTATGGAAAACGACGACGAAATCCTCATCCCGGCGCCGGACTACCCGCTGTGGACAGCCGCCGTTACGCTGACCGGCGGCAAGCCCGTGCACTACCTCTGCGACGAAGACGAGAACTGGTGGCCGGACATGGCCGACGTCGAGGCAAAGATCACCGGCCGTACCAAGGGGATCGTGATCATCAATCCGAACAACCCCACGGGAGCGGTGTATCCGCGGCACATACTGGAGCAGTTTGCCGCCCTGGCCCGCAAACACCACCTCGTCCTGTTCTCTGATGAGATCTACGAGAAAGTACTCTACGAGGACGCCGAGCACATCCACACGGCCTCGGTGGCGGAGGACGTCTGCTGCCTCACCTTCAGCGGGCTCTCCAAGGCCTACCGCATGCCCGGGTACCGCGCCGGCTGGGTGGCCGTCACGGGTCCGCTCACGGCGACTTTGGGCTACCGCGAAGCACTGGAGCTACTCGCGTCACTGCGGCTTTGCCCCAACGTCCCCGCCCAGCATGCAATCCAAACCTGTCTGGGCGGCTACCAAAGCATCGACGCGCTGGTCAGGCCCGGCGGCAGGTTGCGCGAACAGCGCGATCTGGCGTTCACGCTCCTCACGGCAATTCCCGGCGTCACGTGTATCCCCGCAGCGGGAGCCATGTACCTCTTTCCGCGCCTTGATCCGGAGCTCTACCCCATCACGAGCGACGAACAGTTCGTCCTGGACCTGCTCCAGGACCAAAAGATCCTCGTCTCCCACGGTTCGGCATTCAACTGGCCCCAGCCGGACCACTTCCGTTTTGTTATCCTCCCGTCAGTGCTGGACATCGAGGAAGCCGTGGGCAGGATCTCCACTTTCCTGGCGGCGTACCGCAGCATTACGGACTAAGCACGTTGTTGGCGGGCAGTCCGTGCATCCGCGGCGGCGATGAGCTTCTCCGACTCCTGAAGAACTCGGGCAGCCGCCGCCGAACCGGCCACAACTGTCTGTCCCCTGGACTTGAGCCGAACCTCATGTGCGGCGCCCGCCCGTGCCCCGGGGTAGAGCCCGGGCTGCTTGTTTGCCGTGCCGTCCGCGGCTGACAGCCGTCCCAGCTCCTGGTCCTGGATCCCCAACGCCAAGGCACTCATCAGCTCCGCATCCTCGGACGTGGCCAGATCGCTGCCGATGAGCTGGACCAGGACCCGCATCCCCGCGAGGCGGCGTTCGGGATCGGCGTCGTTCAGGGCCGAGTCGATGGCCCACTGCGCGCGTTTCCACCATTGGTCCCGCCTGTCCGCGTGGGCCTTCTGCCGGTACGTCAGATAGGCCACCAGGACCACGCCGAACGTGGCCAGCGGTGCAACCGCGGCCACGCCCAGCACGGCAGTCCAGACCACCTCACCGATCTCCATGCCACTACCTTAGGCGGCACCGCCACGGTCGAAGTGGTTCACACACTCGCCCTGGTTCCCGAACACCGGGAGGGTGCTGGCGGCCCAGCCGCCGTTCTTGCACCCGTCCTTCGAAGAGAGGACCACATGGAAGTCAAAATCCACGCGGTACACCTTGACGGTTCCGTCCGGGGCGGCAACCGTGACAGCGGCCGACGGCGATCCGGCCGTGGCCTGCTGTACCGTCACCTTGGCATCCGTGTCCAGCGGGCTCGCTGCCACCACCGGGAAGGGGTCGCGGGTGGTCAGGACCCGGTAGTCCGCCGTCCCCGTGCTGAAACCGGGCACGTCCTGCTGGTTGACCATCAGTCGGCCCAGGCCGGCAACGCCGGAGTCGGCCAGCCGCGAACCGGAGATGGCCACCTCCGCAACCTTGGTGTACGACCCCGTGGTCACCAGGACGACGCGGATCCCGCGGGTGGTGACGGGATCAAACGAAACCGTCCGCGCCGCCGTCGTACTTAGGCCAGCGACGGTCCCGGCGGTGGTGTCCTTCCACGCTCCGCCGGCGTCCTGGTACTGCACCGTGAAGCTTTGCGCGGCTTTTTCGGCGAGCGACACCGTCACCGAATCCACCCGGTATTCCCGACTGAAGGCGTAGGCCAGGCTGTCGCCCGCCCGCCCGCTGCCCACCCAGTTGGACCAGCGCGTGGCGGCGTTGCCGTCGCACGTGTTGGCGGCCGTGTAGCCGCCTTCCGTGAAGCTCGCGGTAACCAGAGTCGAGGTGTCGTCCCGGCAGATGTTGCTGCTGGTTGTCCGGCCCACCACAATCACGGTCAGGACGGCGGGCAACGGATTCTGACCTGCCACGCCCGGCGTGGCCGTACCGGTCACCGTGACGGTACCGGCGGACCGCAGAGCGTCGGCCGTCAAGGTGCTCCAGTCCCAGGCCACGGGCAGCGCGTTCCTGGCCGGGCCGGTGCCGATCTGCCCCGGGACGGTGGCCGGAGCGGCGGCCTGCACTTCCGCGACGGATGCGCCGCTGCCGGCTGTTACGGACACTGGATCGGTGGCCACATAGTCACCCACGGTGACCACCAGCTCTGCGTCGTCAAACGCCCTTCCGTACAGATCCACGCCCGAACCGCGGAGGGTCACGGTTCCTGCCTTACCCCACACCGCCGGATCCACGTCCTCCCACTGGACGGCGATGGGCCGTCCGGCGCCCTTCGCGTAGAGCGGACTGACCGTTTCCGGCAGGGACGGCACGACGCCGGTGGGCGTGCTGAGCTCCGTCCGTTGAGTCCCCAGCAGCACCAGGTCCTTGAGGTCCTGGAAAGCCCACGCCTGGTGGGCGCTGCCCCGGGCGGTGCCGGTGGTCCCGGCGGACGAAGCCAGTCCCACCGCCGAGCCGGAGCCGGTTTTGCCACCGGCCGGCTGCAGGGCAATTGCTGCCGCGGCGCTTACGAGTGACCACTGGTTCCCGTTCTCGGTGGTCACAATCCACTGTGCCGAGGGCTGGCGCCTGGCTTCGTCAAGGCCCGTGGCCGACAGGGAGGTGGCACCGGCCTGGCTGCCGTTGAGTACGCCGCCGGTGCCGGTGAGCACCGAGCCGTCCGCGTTCGTGACCACCCAGCGCCGGTCATGCGAGTGTTCACCTGCAGCTTCACGCTCAGAGCCAGCGGCATGGAACGTCCAGGTCTGGGCAGCAGTGGCCGCAGCGGTTCCGGCGGGGTCCTCGATGGTCACGGCGGAGCCCGGCTGGCCCGTGAGGACCTTGCCGCTGGCTTCCCCCGTGAGGTGGTAGCTGTGCCCGTCCTTCACCGGCGCGGCATCTTCGGCCACACCGCTGACGCCGTCCACGAGGAACGTCACCACGGACGCGGCGGGGATTTCCAGCGTGGCAGTCTTGGCCGCACGGTCCACGGCCACCGGAGTCCCCTTCACCAAGGCGTTGCGTTCGATGTCCTCCAGCGGCGATTTGGTGGTGACGACCGGCGTCACCGTTGCCCCCTCGGCGATGTTGGCGAAGTTGGCCAGGTTCACGGTCACGGTCTCGGCCGCGGCGGTGTCATTGAAATGCACCAGCGTGGCGCCGTTGCCGTCTGCCCGCAGGGCACTGGCGGTCTTGGCGTTGTCGTTCTGGATAAGGAAATCGCCGGGGCGGATGTAGTGCGTGAAGTTCCGGGTGGTGTTGTACTTCTGGTTGGTCAGGATCTTGCACTTTGCGTCCTCCGCAGCGTCGCCGTCGTTGAACCGGCGGTTGGAGAACCCTTCCCGGCCTTCATAATTGCAGTCGAAGTCGACGTAGATGGAGCCCCAGCCCCCGTTTCCATGTTCCTGCTTGTAGGTGTCCTCCACCGGCTGCCAGAACACCCACCCACCCGGTTCCAGCTCGCGGAGGTCGTCCACCATGCGTCCGGCGATACCCAGGCCGTTGTTGATGTTGGAGCGGTCCCAGGCGCCGGTAGTATCGCCGAGGGCCGGGTTTCCTGCCCACGAACCGCCTACTTCACTCATCCACAGCGGTTTGTCCTCGGCCTTGGCCAGGTCACGCACACGGCGCCGGTCCCCTGTGCCGTACGTGTGGACGTTGAGCTGGCCCACGGCGTTCTTGGCTTCCCGGCTGTAACTGTTCCAGTTGGTCATGAACTTCCCCGGATCGGTCTCGTCCATGGCCGAGATGACGGCTCCGGTGCTGGTCTCCGGCTTGGCGAGCTCGGCCGCCAGGTACTTGGTGACGCGGTCCTGCGCCGCCGGATAGATCAGGGCACCCTCCTGCTTCTGCGTGTAGGAGGTGGGCGGTTTCCCGGTGGCGGTGTCGATCGCGGTTCCCCAATACCCGGAATTGGGCTCGTTGAAGGGATCGATGGTGTCCACCTTGATGCCGGAACCCTTTTCCAGGAGTTCGACGGCGTTGGCCATGTAGGCGGCGAACTTCTGTTCCGCCTGGGGCAGCAGGTTCTCACCCTTGCTGGAGTTGACCTGCCCGGAGACGTAGCCGCTCTTAGTCATGAACCACGGCGGCGAATTGCTGAAGGCCTCCCAATGGGTGATCTGCTGGTCAGCGGCCAGCCGTTCCACCCACCAGCGCTGGGTCCGGTCCGCATCCGGGTTGTAGGAGGACGGATCATCCGGGTTCCACTGGTTCAGGAAGGCCAGCTTGTTAGCCTGTGCAGGGTCCACCGAGCCGTCCGGGTTGTACAGCCTGGACTGGACCGCTCCGCTGGCCGGGTCAGTCACAGGATTCCACCAGCCCTCCACTGCGCTGCCGTCATTGAGGTAGCCGGCTACGTCGGAGGCGTTTCCGCCGCCCACGTTGTAGCGCGCGATATTCAGGTTCAGGCCGTTCTCGCCAAAGACCTTCTGGTACAGCTCTTCGCGGATTTCGTCAGAGTAGCCACCGGTGGCGTTGGCGAACCAGACCAGGCTGGTCCCCCAGCCTTCGAATGCCTCTCCCCTGCTGGCGGGGTTGGGCGTGATGGTGACCGGCGTGGCGGAGGTTTCCGCCGCGTTCGCTGTCAGGCCAGACGCCAGTGCCAGCCCTGCGGCGGCCGTCGCCGCCGCGGCGGCCATGGCGGCGCACCGCCTGAAATTGCCCTCGAATAGCACCATTGCTGAACCCTTCGTCGTCGAAAGTGTGGGAGGCGCCCCGGGCGTCGGCCGCCTAAGGGGTGGCCGGCGCCATCCCGTGCGCTCCGTGCCGACGCTATTCGACGCATTCAGGCCCCACAAGGGAATCAATCACGGACGCACAGAACCGACCATCATCGATCATTGACTGGTGGCGGAAACAGAGGCGGTTCAGAGAACTAACCGGCCCCTAACCGTCGGGAAACGAAGGCGCAACATTGCCCGGCCACACTGGAAGTGCCGGCAAGAGCAGGCACCAGCTCCAGCTCAGGAGGCCAAGCCATGTTGAAGGAAGCCAAAGCCCACGTAACCCGGGTCCGCGCCCTGGACCAGCTGCACCGCGGAGACGAAATTGAAGCCCGCCTGTCGGTGGGTCCCAGCTATGACGACGTCGTAATCCGCCGCGGCAGCGTCCAGGAGACGGCGCCGGGCATCGGCGTCGTCTGGATCATGGACCATCACACAGGCATGCGCAAAGCGATCAATACGGACGAATGCAGCGTATGGCGGGTGGCCTGAGCCAGCACACGGCTTGTTGCACAAGCACCTTCCGCCATCGCGACGGCGGGCGTAGTCAGTATGGACTGCCCGCCGCCCGGTGACGCCGTTACAGCCACTTCTAGCCGCCGGCCACTGACTGGATGACCAGCACTTCCTGACCCGCCGCCACCTCGGTCTCAAGTCCCTGGAGCCGCCGCACCTCGTCACCGTTCACGTAGATATTCACGTAGCGGCGCAGTGCCCCGGTCTCATCCCGCAGCCGTCTCGCCAGCACCGGGTAATCCCCGGTCACCGAGTCCAGCAGTCTCCGCACCGTCACCGGCCCGTCGGCGGGCGCCGTCAGCACGGACTGCCCGCCGGCCAGCGGCTGAAGGACGCTGGGCAGCACCACGCTGATGTCAGGCACTGTGCGCTGCTGCCTCTTCTGGAATCCCCTGGAGTCCCGCCCCGGCAACCACGGCGGCGCGGACGCACAAAACATCCGGCAGATGGGCTGCCACCTCGGTGAACGTCTCCCCTTCATCCGCACTGGCATAAACCGTGCCGCCGCGCGTGCCGAAGTAGACCCCCGCTGGTTCGGCGGAATCCACAGCGGCGGCATCGCGGAGCACGCTGTTGTACTCGTGGTCGGGCAGCCCCGAATCCAGCCTCTTCCAGGTGGCCCCGGCGTCGTCCGTGCGGTGTACCGCCAACTTTCCCTCCGGTGGTATCCGCTCGCCGTCGGCCTTCAGCGGAACAACCCAGGCAGTCCCCTCACGCCGCGGATGCGTCAGCATCACAAAGCCGAAATCAGCCGGGAGCCCCTCCGCAATGGAATTCCAGTTCTCGCCGTTGTCATCCGTGCGGTAAACGCCGTGGTGGTTCTGAGCGTAGAGGCGTCCTTCGACGGCGGCATCCGCCGCGATCTTGTGGACGCACTGGCCGAATTCCGGGTAGGGATCCGGGTTGAAGCGGGCCGAGATCCCCTTGTTCCTGGGCTCCCAGGACGTTCCGCCGTCGAGCGAGCGGTACACCCCTCCGGTGCTCATGGCGACGTGCACGTTGTCCCCTGCAGGATTCACCACGATCGAGTGGGCGGCGGCGCCGCCGTAGCCGGCGCCCCAGTCGCTCCGGTGGGGATGGTCCCAAAGTCCCCGGTTCAGCTCAAAGTGCTCGCCGCCGTCGTTGGACTTCCAGACGGAAATCGGCTCGGCTCCGGCCCACACAACGCCCGGCCGCGACTCGGCATCGGGATAGATCTGCCAGATGCGCTCCACCGCGGCGCCGGTGTCTTCGGGGAACGTGATGGCGCCCTGTTCGGGCTCGGACCACGTGCCGCCGAGGTCATCGGAGTGGGCCACGGTGGGACCCCAATGCTCGGACCGGACGCCCACCATGATCCGGGTCCTGCCGTCCCGGATGTCTATGCCGATACTGGGGATCTCACTCATGAGGAAATGGGGGCCGGAGAAGGACCACTGCTGCCTGTCCTGGCTGGTGGCCAGCCACAGGCCTTTTTTGGTCCCGATCGCTAAGACATAACTCTCTGCAGTTGACATGCACCCCATGCAACCACTCCCGCCGGAAGGCCGCAACGGTTTTCTGGTCGACTTACTTCAAGGCACGGGCGGAGCCCTGTCCGGAATCTGTCAGTCCACAAATTCGGATTGGGTCTCGATGAAATCCCAGTCGGCTTCGGTGAGGACCGAAACGGGAGTATCCGGATGGGGTCCGCCTGCCTCCGCGATGCCCTGGAGCACTGCAAGCGGCAGCTCCTCCGCACGCAGGTTCTCCCGCAGCCATTCCTTGCTTTCCAGATCCAGGTCCAGCCACCACATGAAGATTTCCATGCCCTCACGCACCTTTCGTATGTCTCAACGTTAGGCGTGGGCCTGTCCACGTACAAGGGCGCCCGGCGTGCTTGTCAGAGCCTGAGCTGGAACATCAAGGTGTCCCGCCGGCGGCCGGCAAACGGACCGTGGGACACCCTGGCAAGTGGCGGATGCTCATGGTCCCCTGGAGCCGGGCCACCTAGGTATGTGGCACCCGTTTCCGCGTAGAAACAGGTAACGCCGCAGGTCAGCGGCTGCAAAAGTCGAGTACCTACTACTCGCGACTGTCTCCGGCGCCAGCCCTAGCCTGAAACGACAAGCAAGCTGACCGTGCTGCTGGGGCATCGCGAGTGAACACCACTCCCTCCTTGAAGCCGAGCCCGCTCCGGCCCCGGCCGGTCCGGTACTTCCTGACGCATCGGCACCCCAGCGCATCCAGTACGCCGCGGCGGCGATCGACACCGCCATTCATCCGCTTGCACCGGACAACTCCGCGGTGGCCAGCCAGACGATCGAGCCGCCCACCACGATGGACGGATACTGGCTGACACCGTTCGGCACGCCGGGCAACGGCTCGAACAACACCACCTACATCATCGGCCACAGCTGGGAAGGCCGCGATGCCCCGTTCAACCACCTCAGCTCGGCGGCCACCATCGGGGACGAGCTCAACGTCATTACCGGGACCGGGACCATCCGCTACCGGGCGGACAGCGTCACCACCTATCTCAAATCCACCCTCAAGGACAGTCCGATCTGGGACATGGTGCCCAGCCGGTTGGTCCTCATCAGCTGCTACACGGAAGACCCCTGGGGAAAGAACGTGGTGGTATCGGCCTCCCCCGTGGCCTAGCCAACCGAAAGCCCTCTGCCACCTGTTCAAGCGCGACTGCCGGGGCAGACAATGAGCTATGACTCCAGAACGATTCAGTGGTCCGCCCCCGCTCCTTGTCGGGATAATCCCCAACCAGCATCCGGAGGTCCTTCGCACGGCGGCCGAGATGGCGGCCAAACTCTCCACACCTTTGGTCTGTGCCTACGTCGACGAGGCGAGTTACCTCGTGGAATGGGATCCGGCCCGGTCAGCGCACCGGCTGTCCCTGCATCCGGAGAAGGACGACGACGACATCCAGGCTGTGACAACGGAACTCAAGGGGGTAATCGAGGCGGCGATGAACAACGCGGCCGCTGGAGGTGCACCCGTGGAATGGACCCTGCGCACGCTGGCGGGGGATCCTGCCCGTGCCCTGGCACGGCTGGCCGCGGAAAGCAACGCTCCCATGATCATCGTGGGCACGTCGGAGCGAGGGGTGGCGCACAGGATCGCGGAGGCACTTAACGGTTCTGTGGGAGCCTGGCTGAGCCATCATCAGAGCAGGCCGGTACTGGTGGTCCCTTACCGAAAAGCGGCTCATCAGGACGGCGATTTGTGAGCGCTAAAGGTCCGAGGAAGGCTGCTGACCGGGGCAGAAATAATAAAGCGAAAGTAGTTATTCGAGGTGGTGGCGGACGGACCCGGCGGCACGTAAGCTGGTTCAAGCAGGCCGATCCAACCGAAAGGAACGGATAGGATATCTGCCCAATGACCGCTCCGGAGTGCGTATCCCCCAATAACGCACTCCGGAGCTTTTTAATGCCCCGGCAAATCTGGCACATTGCTCCTGCGTTGTTCCTGCGTCCCGGCAAGCTGGCCCCGACGATACCCCTGGGGGGTACTTGCCATATACCCCCATGGGGTATATGTTTGCCCTATGAAAGTACCGGAAGAAGTCGACGTGTCCCTTGACGCTGATCCGCCGCCGGATCACGGCTACACCGCAAACAAGGAGGCGTACCTGCGCCGGCTCAAGCGGATCGAAGGCCAGGTGCGTGGGATCGCCCGGATGGTTGATGAGGATAAGTACTGCATCGACATTCTGACCCAGGTATCCGCCGTCACCAAGGCCCTCCATGCCGTCAGCCTCGGGCTGGTCGAAGAGCACATCGGCCACTGCGTAGTCGGCGCCGCCGCAGAGCCGGATCCTGAACTTCGCGCTGAGGCAATCGACGTCAAGGTCAAAGAGGCGGCTGACGCCATCGGCCGCCTGCTTCGGTAACCTCGCCACTGCACCAACCACATCACCGCCGGCCTACCACCGGCCAGTCACAGAGGAGCCAACCAATGAGCACCACCTCCACCACCGTCAGCGTTTCGGGCATGACCTGCGGCCATTGCGCTTCATCGGTGAGCGAAGAGCTTGAATCTCTCGCCGGCGTCGAAACAGTCGACGTCGACCTGAACGCCGGAGGCATCTCCACCGTCACCATCACCTCCAGCCAGGAACTGTCACCGTCCGAAATTGGCGAAGCAGTGGCCGAGGCCGGCTACATGGTTGTTTCCAACGAAGCCTGACCAACGGCCACCGACCCGAGGAACCACGATGAGCAACGAACATCTCCTCCACCAGAGCGGGAGCCGGGTGGTTGAACTTGATATCGAGGGCATGACCTGCGCCTCCTGCGTGAACCGCGTGGAGAAGAAGCTCGGCAAGCTGGACGGCGTGGAAGCCTCGGTCAACCTGCCTCTGGAGTCGGCGCACGTCACGGTCCCGGCCGGCATCACCGACCAGCAGATCGTCGACACCGTCAACGCCACGGGTTACCAGGCAAGCCTCCGTTCACAGCACTACCCAAGCCAAAGTGCCGGCCACGGAACCGGCGTGCGGCCCCCGAGCGGCGACGCCGGGGACTTGCGGCAGCATGCGTCTAAGCGAGGCACGAGCGAGCATGCCGAGCAAGTCGCCGGTGGCGCCGCGACCGGTGACCACCACGACCAAAGCGCCGCCCCCACCCACCAGGACCACCTGCAGCATGGAGGCACGGCCGCGCAGCTCCTTCCCCGCCTGATCGTTGCGGCCATCCTGACGGTTCCCGTCTTCCTGATCTCGATGGTGCCGGCCTTCCAGTTCCCGCACTGGGGCTGGGTTGCAGGCGCACTGGCGCTGCCCGTGGTCAGCTGGGCTGCCTGGCCTTTCCACCGTGCGGCGGCCATCAACGCGCGCCACTTTGCCTCCACCATGGACACACTGGTGTCCATCGGCGTCGTCGCTGCCTACCTCTTCTCCTCCTGGCAGCTGCTGGCGGACCCCCGGATGACGGAACACCCGGGGATGGAAGGCATGGAATCAGGTGGCCTGTACTTCGAGGTGGCCGCCGTGGTCACCACATTCCTGCTCCTGGGCCGCTACCTGGAGTCCAACGCCAAGCAAAAGGCCGGTGACGCGCTCAAGGCGCTGCTGAACCTGGGAGCCAAAGACGCCACCGTCCTGCACGGCGGCGCCGAACACAAGATTCCGGCCTGGCAGCTCCAGGTGGGCGATCTGATCGTTGTCCGCCCCGGTGAGAAGATCGCGACGGACGGGGTGGTGGTCGAGGGCAGTTCCGCCGTTGATGCCTCCCTGGTCACCGGTGAGTCGGTGCCGGTCGAGGTGGGCCCGGACAGCAAGGTCATCGGGGCCACCATCAACGCCTCCGGCCGCCTGCTGGTCCGCGCGACGAGGGTGGGCTCCGAAACCACGCTGGCGCAGATGGCCCGGCTGGTATCGCAGGCGCAGACCGGTAAGGCCCCCATCGCCCGCCTCGCCGACCGCATCAGCGCAGTCTTTGTCCCGGTGGTGCTGGTCATTGCCGTGCTCACCTTCGTGGCGTGGCTGCTCCTTGCCGGGCCGGCCATCAATGAGGCCGAGCTGCGCGCCGCCTTCACTGCCGCCGTCGCCGTCCTGGTCATCGCCTGCCCTTGTGCGCTGGGACTCGCCACCCCTGTGGGCCTGCTCACCGGAACGGGCCGGGGCGCCCAGCTCGGAATCCTGATCAAGGGCCCGCAGGTCCTGGAGGATACCCGCACCGTGGACACCATCCTGTTGGACAAGACCGGCACCGTGACCAGCGGCAAGCTCGCCGTCGCCGCCACACAGGCGTTCACCACGTTGGATGGCATCGGCGAGTCCGAGGTGCTGCGACTGGCCGGTGCCGTCGAGGCGGCGTCCGAACACCCGATCGCTCACGCCATCGCCGCGGCAGCCCTTGCCGAGCAGGCGGAGCGCCCGGCACATTCGGTTCCGTCAGCCCAGTCAGTGCCTTCGCACTCAGGCCACAAAGACGACGGCAGGCGCCTTCCCGCCGTCGAACACTTCCGTTCGGCTCCCGGCGGCGGGGTGGCAGGAACCGTGGAGGGCCGCGAGGTGGTGGCCGGTCGCACCGGTTGGCTGGAGGAGAACGGTGTCCCCATCTCGGCGGGCCAGCACCGGGCCCTCGCCGCCGCGGAAGCAACAGGCGCAACGGCCATCTGGGTTGCGCTGGACGGCACCGCTGCAGGCATCATTTCGCTCCGGGACACGGTCAAGGAAGGTTCCGCAGCCGCCATTTCACGGCTTAAGGCGCTGGGGCTCAAGCCCATCCTGTTGACCGGGGACAACGCTGCCGTAGCGGCACAGGTGGCCTCGGCCGTCGGCATTTCCCCTGACGACGTTTATGCCGGGGTCCTGCCGGCCGGAAAGGTTGAGGCTGTCAGGAAACTGCAGGCGGCCGGCGCCACAGTGGCCATGGCCGGCGATGGCGTGAACGACGCCGCCGCGCTGGCACAGTCAGACCTGGGCATCGCCATGGGGTCGGGCACCGATGTGGCCATCGAGGCCGCTGATCTCACGGTGATGGGCAACGATCTTGGCCAGGTGGCCGAGGCCATCGAGCTCTCCCGCAGGACCCTGGCGACCATCAAGACCAACCTCTTCTGGGCCTTTTTCTACAACGCCATCGGTATCCCGGTGGCAGCGCTGGGGCTGCTGAATCCCATGATCGCGGGAGCAGCGATGGCGGCAAGCTCAGTCCTGGTGGTGGCGAACTCGCTCCGGCTGCGCAGCTTCGGCAAGTAGTCCCCGCCATTCCAACCAAGTCGCAGCAGATGTCGTTATAAGCGTCCAGAACGACACCTGCTGCGACCTACTTGGTTTCGTAGGGGACCGAACTAGGCGGCGCCGAAGCGCACGGCCGCCCGCGCCTTTGCTTTGGCCGCCTCTTCTGCCCGGTCCTTGGCGGGCGCATGGGTGACCAGCGACTCCAGAAGGTGCTGCGTAATGTGGGCGATCTCGTGCACTGCCCATTCGAACGCTTCCTCGTTGGCCTTGGAGGGTTTGGTGCTGCCGCTGATTTTTCGCACATACTGCAGTGCAGCGGCGTGCACCTCTTCCGAGGTGGCGTGCGGTTCGTAGTTATGGAGGGTTCGGATATTCCGGCACATAATCCCATGCTAGGCTCCTGAACGCCTGGGATCGACCCCCTTGCCTCCGTGGCGGAGGGCCCAAGCCCATGGGGAGTGCTGCATGGGCAGTGGTGCCCATCGACAGTGTTTTGGGGCCGGGATAGGTTTTAGGCAATGGATCTTCCGGATGAGCCGGGGGGCCGCTGGGGATGCCGATCTGGATCGGATCCAAAATACGAAGGAGAACACAGATGGCTATTTGGGGCGCAGATGTACAGCAGCTGAGGGACCTGGGCAAGCAGCTTCAGTCAGGGGCGACTGATATCGAGAGCCAGAAGTCCAGGCTCAACCAGATGCTGAACACCACCGATTGGAAGGGACCGGACGCGGAGAAGTTCCGCGGCGAATGGGACAGCAATCACATGGCGCAGCTGACCAAGGTTGCCGACGCGCTGAAGGATGCCGGCCAGCGGGCAACCAAGAACGCTGACGCGCAGGATCAGACTTCGCAGCAGTAACCACGTTTCACGGAGGGCCCGGGCACGCACAGTGTCCGGGCCCTCCTGCTTTTCCCGAGGTCTTCCCTTGCCCGCTGGGTTTGGGCTGTCAGGGAACGCGTTCGACGTCGTTCGCCTGCTCCAGCGGTGAGGTCACCTTTATCGCGGCTGCCGTTTCACCTGCGGGGATTGTCCCTGCGGCTGTTGTTCCAGCAGGTCCTGCTGGCGCACGCAGTTCATCCAGCCGGACCAGGATGACGCCGCCAACAATGAGGACTCCGCCCAGGAGCTGGATCGCCCCGGGAAGTTCACCCAGGAGCAACCACGCCCAAATCACGGCGAACAGGACCTCGGTCAGCGCCACAAAAGACGCCACTTTGGAGCCGAGGGCACGGGCAGCCATGATGCCGGATACGTAGGCCAAGACTGTTGCCAGGACCACCAGCCCGCCCAAGGAGACCCACCAGGGCGTGACCCACGGGCCGAGCCTGGTATCCGCCGTGCTGAATGCCATGGGCAGCAGGCCCGTGGCTCCAGCCAGCCACATCACCGCTGCACCCACCATCAGGCCCGCGGAGGCCAGGACGATCGGCGGAAGGGAATCGTTCTCCTTGGCGGTGATGAAGAAGTACATGGCGAGGCAGACCGCTGCGGCCATGCCCCAGAAGACGCCGATGCCGTCGATCTTCACCGCTCCCGTGAGATCCAGCACCAAGACCAGGCCGGCGAGGGACAGCACGGTTCCGCCGAAAGTCAGCGCGCGCGGCCGTTTCCGGCTGGCCGCCCATAGCCAGAGCACAATGATCACCGGAGCGAGGTACTCCAGGAGAAGCGCCACTCCGACCGAGAGCCTGGCCACCGCGTTGAAGTAAAAAAGCTGGCATGCGGCAACACCGATGAGGCCAAACAGCATGATAGTGACCCAGTTGTCCCGCAGCTGGTGCCAGCGTCCGCGCAGCGCCAAGACAGCCGGAACGGCGAGGATGAGGGCGGCGCCGGTGAGGCGGGCCGTCACGGCGGCTCCTGGAGTCCAGCCGGTTTCCAGCAACGCCTTGGCGAAAGAACCGGAGATTCCGAAGACAGCTGAGGAAAACAGGGCGATGCCGAGCCCCGAGGCAAGGAATCCCCGGCTGGCTGCGAACGGCCGGCGGGTCGCGGCAGGGTTGCTTGCGGCAGGCATCGGTGCCTCCTGTCAGGAGTAAAGTGGGGTAATGGTCCTGACACTACGCCCAGACCCTGTAAGGAGTCAAGATGCTTTTTGCCCCTGACACTGAGGTTGCGCTGCGCACTGTGGTCAACCTCATCAATACCGCCGCGAACGGAAGGGAGGCCCTGGCCAGCGTTGCAGACCTGGACAACTTCCTCCGCGCGGAGGGCTTTAGCGGATCACGGACCCGCGATGATGCCGAACTCGCCAGCGTCCACGAGTTCCGCAGTCAACTGGCGGTGCTCTGGACTGCGGACGAGGACACCGCGGTGGAAACCGTCAACCGGCTGCTGCGCGACGCCAACGCCCTTCCCCAACTCATGAAACACGATGAATGGGACTGGCACCTGCACGCCACCACCAGGGAGGCCCCCCTGGTGGACAGAATGAGCACCGAGGCCGCCATGGCGTTGGTGGACGTCATCCGCACCAAGGAGATGGACCGCATGCTGGTATGCGACGCGGAGGACTGCAATGCAGTGGTGCTGGACCTGAGCCGCAACCGCTCGAAGCGGTACTGCGATACAGGAAACTGCGCCAACCGTGCTCATGTGGCTGCCTACCGCGCACGCCAGGCATCAGGAGGCTAGGCGAGCGGCGTCAGCGGCCGGATTCCGGGCCGTTGAAATCGGGGCGGTCTGCTTCCGGGGCATCCGGCTGGGCCGGGCGTTGGCCACCAAATCCGTGCGAGGACTTCCTTGCCGAACTCAGGTTGACACCGGACCCTTTGCCGAGGTGCTCGGCGTTGTCCTTGTAGCTCATGGCGAGCATGGCCGCGATCACCAGCGTGACAATGAAGGCGATTCCGGCACCGGTGAATGCCAGATCGAACCGTGGGGCGCGTGAACTGCCGCCGGAGGCGAAGATCAGCACCGCAAAGAAGGTGAGGACGGCCCAGAACGCGGAAAACATCAGCGGCCCCTTCACCGAGGTCCGCTGCTTGCGCGGTTTTCCTGGTTGCTGGTCTGCCAAGGTGGTTCCTCTCCGACAGGCAATGCGGTGGCCGGCCTGTTTGAATGTTGCGTTTGTCCTGCGCGTTTGCGATGCACGGCCAATCTTCTACGCCGAGTAGAACCGTGCGCTTCTAGTTTACGGCTTCCCGGCTGCCTGCTTGGCATCATGCCGGAGCGTCAGCCCGGACAGCATCCACAGCACCCCGGAAATGATGGCACCGCCACCGGCGACGCCCAGCAGCGCGTGCGCCCCAAGGCCGATGAAAAAGGGAAGTGCGGCCGCGGTGCCAATGCCGATGATCCCGGAGGCCAGCCAGTCCCGGGCCAACACATGCCGTCCGCGGTACCGGATACCGCAGTACACCTCCACGGCACCTGCCAGGCCAAGGCCCATCGCGGCGATGACGCCAAAAGGTAGGTCTCCATGGAGCAGGATCAGCGCTACACCGCTGCCCGTCAGGGCCGACCCGGCGGCGGAAATGATCCTGCCTGGCGTCGCGTCATTGCGGTAGCCCGCCTTCGGGACGCTCCAGATCAGCAGCAGTCCGGTGCCCAGCAGGTAGACCCCCCCGGACCAGCCCATGACAGCAACGGACGGTGAGGCCCAGAATACGGTCAGCGCACCGAACATCAGCGCGGCCACGGCGCGGAGCAGTACCGGCTTCCACAGGTCAGCCTGGGGGGCAGTACCTGGGGCAGTTTCGGCGGGCGTCAACGGGATCACCGGACCAGTTTAGTGGGCGCCGGAGCTACGGCGAACCGAGCACCATCCAGCGGTCGGACCTGGCACGCACACCAAGCGTCACGGCACGGGCCGCCATGTAGCCCAGTGCAAAGGCGGCCCACAGCCACATGAGCCCGGCCGTCCCGGACATTCCGGAGCCGCTGACGGCCAGGAGCAGGGGGACATAGACGGCAAGGTTCACCAGGCCGGCCAGCGCCAGGTACTTGGCATCGCCCGCTCCGATCAGCACGCCGTCGAGCACAAAAACGTATCCGGCGACCGGCTGGCCGGCGGCAAGGACCCAGAGGGCGGAGGTAAGGGCGGAGTGAACTCCGGGGTCGGAGGTGAACAATGCTCCCGCCCAAGGAGCAGCCGCAGCCAGCACCAGTCCGGTAATCACGCCGAAGCCTGCACCCCAGCGGATCATCGTCCGGGTCAGCAGGCGCGCCCTTGCCGGGTTGGACGCCCCCAGCTCCTTTCCGATCAGCGCCTGGGCGGCGATTGCCAGGGCGTCGAGGGCAAAGGCCAGGAAGGAAAAGATGGTCATGGCCAGCTGGTGCGCCGCAAGGTTCACGGCCCCCTGGGCGGTGACCACCAGGACTGTGGCAAGAATGGCGATCCGGAGGCTGAGAGTTCGAAGCATCAGCCATGAACCGATGCGCGTCATGGTTCGGATGCCGTGCCAGTCCGGCAGCAGACTAACCCCGTTCCGGACCGCGTAGCGCTGCACCATCACTAGATAGACGGCAGCCATGGCCCATTGCGCGATGCTGGTGCCCACTGCCGACCCCGTCACGGACCAGCCGAGGCCATAAACCAGCCAGAGGTTGAGGGCGATGTTCAGCGCAAACCCGGCGGTGGCCACCACCAGCGGGGTGCGCGTGTCCTGCAGGCCCCGGAGCACTCCGGTGCCTGCGAAAATGAGCAGCATGGCCACCAGCCCGGGCATGGACCAGCGGAGGTAGTCCACCGCAAACGTCCGAACTTCACCCTCGGCGCCCATGAGTGTCACCAGCGGTTCAGCCGCTGCAAAGCCTGCCGCCGCAAGAACGGCCCCCAACAGGAGCGCGAGCCAGACGCCGTCGCGTCCGGCGGCCAGCGCCTTGGCGAGCTGACCGTCGCCGATGGCCCGCGCCACTGCGGGCGTGGTGGAGTAGGCCAGGAATACCATCAGTCCGACGGCGGTATGCAGGACCGCGGAAGCGAGGCCAACCCCCGCCAGCTGCGCGACGCCCAGATGCCCCACGATGGCGGAGTCTGCCAGCAGGAACAGCGGTTCAGCAATGAGGGCGCCAAAGGCGGGGACGGCGAGCCGAAGGATTTCCCGGGCATGTCGGGTGGGCGCTTCTGCAGCGGCCTGGGCGGGTTGGTGAGGCACGGTGCCAGCCTAGCGGGCACCCGGGACATCCCGGCCTGGCCTCAAGGACAACCGCCTTCATGAGAAAGGACACATTCGGACATCAATGGTTGACACTTCAACCTTGCATCCGGAAGACTCGGTACCTCAAGCTTCAACGCTGCGATCCGGCCCGCTTGTATCCAAACAGCCCTGACCGACATCCGAAACGGTGAAACTCCCATGAACCAGTCCTCCCTGACCACCACCGCCATTACCATCCTGCGCGTCATCCTCGGCTTCCTCTTCACAGCCCATGGTTGGCAGAAGTTCAACGAATTCACTATTGCCGGCACGCAGGCGTCCTTCGCCAAGATGGGCGTACCCGCCGCCGAAGTCGCCGCACCCGTTGTGGCCACTCTCGAGCTGGCCGGCGGAATTGCCCTGATCCTGGGCGTGCTTACCCGCGTGGTTGCTGCACTTCTTGCCCTAGACATGCTGGGCGCACTCTTCCTGGTGCACGCTCCTGCGGGCATTTTCGCCGCCGCCGGCGGCTACGAACTGGTCCTCCTCCTGGCTGCCGCCGCCCTGGCCCTGGCCCTCACCGGCGCCGGCCGCATTTCCGTGGACCGCGCCCTTTTCGGCCGGAAGAACTCCCCGCTGGCCGTCCTCGCGTAGCCAGGCTTCCGGGGATAAATCACGACGGCGGGTGGGCACCCTGGGTGCCTATCCGCCGTCGCTTTTTCCTGCTTCAGCCGGTTCTGCAGGATGTCAGCCTGTGACCCCTGTCAGTTCGAAGTGATCCGTCCGTACCGAGGACCAGCACTTCTCCGGTCGGCCCCCACGGCGGGCGGGGCGGTTCTGGTTTACCTCATTTGTCGCAATCCCAACCGCCCAGTAACCGCCGGCGTCAGTAAGATCGCACCATGACTGAGACCGCCGCCAATTCCATAACCCTCCGCTTCCTGGCCGCCCCCATGGATGTGGGCCACAGCGGTTCGGTGGACGCCGGAACCGTCCTGGAATGGGTGGACAAGGCCGCCTACGCCGCCGCCGTGGGCTGGGCCAAGTCCTACTGCGTCACGGCCTACGTGGGTAACATCCACTTCGCGGACCCCGTGAACAGCGGCGACATGGTGGAGGTGGAGGCCACCATCGTGTACACGGGCCGCTCCTCCATGCACATCCGCACTGTGGTCTCCTCAGGGGATCCCAAGGGCGGCCCGGCCACCATGCGCAGCCAGTGCATGGTGATCTTCGTTGCGGTGGGCGAGGACGGAAGGCCCGTCCCGGTCACGCAGTTTGTACCGGTCACGGCCGAGGAGATCGAACAGCGCGACCACGCCCTGGCCCGGGTCAAGATCCGCGAGCGGATCGTCGAGGCCATGAACGCCCAGGAATATACCGACGCCGGCACGGCCGAGCGCGTGACCCTGCGGTTTATGGCGGCCCCCACGGATGTGAACTGGGGAGGCAAAGTACACGGCGGCATCGTGATGAAGTGGATCGACGAGGCCGCCTACCTCTGTGCGTCCCGGTATTGCGGAAAGGACACTGTGGCGGTGTTCTCCGGCGGGGTTCGCTTCTACCGGCCGCTGCTGATCGGCCACGTGGTTGAGGTGGAAGCCAGGCTGGTCTACACGGGGACAAAGGGAATGCACGTTGCGGTCCACGTGCGCTCGGGCGATCCCAAGGGCGGCGGGCTGAACCTCACCACCTACTGCCTCACCGTGATGGTCGCGCGTGACGCCGAAGGGACGTCAGTGCCTATTCCGCAATGGGTTCCGGTGTCGGAGGAGGACCGCCGGCTGCACGCCCACGCCCGCGAACTGCTGGAGATCCGCGGCACCGCCCCCGGGAACCGCCTGCCCAACCATTTGCTGGCGCCGACCAGCCAGCTGGAGCAGGGCTAGAAGCCCCCGCCGGCATCGGCGGCCATGTTGGCGAAGCGCGAGTAGTGGCCCTGAAAGGCCACCACAATGTCCTTGGTGGGGCCGTTGCGGTGCTTGGCGATCAGGATGTCCGCCTCACCTGCGCGCGGTGACTCCTTGTCGTAAACGTCCTCACGGTGCAGCAGGATGACCATGTCGGCGTCCTGCTCAATGGAGCCGGATTCACGGAGGTCCGATACCATGGGGCGCTTGTCCTGGCGCTGTTCGGAGCCACGGTTCAGCTGCGACAGGGCGATCACCGGGACCTGGAGCTCCTTGGCCAGCAGTTTGAGCGCACGGGAGAACTCAGAGACTTCCTGCTGGCGCGATTCCACCTTCTTGCCGGAGCTCATCAGCTGCAGGTAGTCCAGGATCACAAGCTTCAGGTCGTGCTGCTGCTTGAGTCGGCGGCATTTGGCCCTGATTTCCATCAACGACATGTTGGGGCTGTCATCGATGAAGAGCGGGGCATCATTCATCCGGCCCATCGTGGTAGCGATCTTGGACCACTGCTCGTCCTTGATGGTGCCCTTGCGGAGGTCCTGGAGGCCGATGGTTGCCTCAGCGGAGAGGAGACGCATCGCGATCTCGTTCCGGCCCATTTCGAGCGAGAACATGACAGTGGCCAAGTTATTTTTGATGGCCGCGGACCGGGCGAAGTCCAGGGCGAACGTGGACTTGCCCACCGCCGGACGGGCTGCGATGACGATCATCTGGCCGGGATGCAGGCCGTGGGTGAGCTCATCCAGCTCATAGAAGCCCGTGGGCACACCAGTCATCCCTTCGCCGCGGTGGCCGGACGCTTCAATCTCGTCCACCGTGGACTCCATGACATCCTTCAGCACCACATAGTCCTCGGCGGTGCGCCGCTCAGCCACGGCGTAGACCTCGGCCTGCGCCTGGTTGACCAGGTCTTCCACTTCACCGTCGGAACCGTAACCCAGCTGGACAATCTTGGTTCCGGCATTGACCAGCCGGCGCAGGACGGCGCGCTCGGCCACGATCTCGGCGTAGTACCCGGCGTTGGCTGCCGTGGGGACAGTCTGGATGAGCTCATGAAGATAGGCGGGGCCGCCGATCCTGTTGATCTCGGCACGTTTGGTCAACTCGTCCGATACCGTGACGGCGTCAGCGGGCTCACCGCGGCCATAGAGGTCGATGATGGCTTCATAGATGGTCTCGTGCGCAGGGCGGTAGAAATCCTGACCTCGGAGGATCTCCACAACATCGGCGATGGCGTCTTTGGACAGCATCATGCCGCCCAGCACGGATTGTTCGGCGGGAATGTCCTGTGGGGGTTTCCGGCTGCCTTCGGATCCGCGGGTGCCCTCGATCGAGTCCAGGTGCGTTACTGACAAAGCTGCCGTCCTCCGTTGTGTGCTGCGGCGATATCCGTCTGCCGCGGCGGTAATTCATCTTGCCTGCGGGATGCGGACGCTGCGGAACATCCATAGCGCCGTACGATTCAGGTTTACGCGCGGGCACCGACAATTAGCTTCGGCCACCCCCGCCGGGTCCTTTTGACGGGCTGCGGAGAGTTATCCCCACAATCCACAGGTTATCCACAGAGGGCACCACCACGGCTGGATCCGAAGATCTGCCGCGTTGGCGCCACCTACCGGGAACAGCGTTTCTGCACCCCCAAAACAGGTATCCCGCTACGCTAGCCCCCCTGGCCTCAGCCGCAAAGCCCGCTACCGTGCGGCGTTGTGGATAACCTGTGCAGTAAGTGGCATAGCTTGTGCACAGCCTGTGGGTGGACCTGTGGAAACAAAAAAACTTTGGCCTGCAATATGGTTCTGACCTGCGAAAACGTTGAGCACAGCGTGTGGACTAAATATTCTTTTCCCCAACCTTCATCCACAGCTTTCAGTCCACGGCTGTTGATACTGGCCCGGAGCTCGATAGTGAAACAGGAGATATATGCGCTTTTGTGATCGATCCCATACCGGGGAGCGGGGTAGGCGCCGGCAACGGAGGCAGCCTGTATGCAAACTTCGGAATATGCTGTGGATAACCCGCATCTGGCATAAGCTCTATTTATGGGCGAAATACTGATGGTGTTACTGCCTGCCATAATTCTCGTGGCAGTGCTTTGGGCGCTTTCAACAGCCCTGCGCCCCCGCGATTCCGGGATGTCCGACGCGGAACGGTACCAGCAGGACCTCGCCATGCGGTCTGCCGAACACTATGCGGCCCAGGTCCGGGCGGCCACCGCAGCACGCGCCCGCGTAGACGCCAATACCCGGCCAAGCCAGAACGAGCAGCAGCAGTCGCAGCAGGAAGACCACGCCCGGGCGGCCTTGCGCGCACAGGCCGGGGCGGGGGCAGGACAGTATGGGTACACAGCACTTCCGGGCGGGCAGCTGAACCCGCAGTTCGCCCTGCAGCTGCAGTCGATGGCGCGCAACGGACAGAAGCTCCAGGCCATCAAGCTCCTTCGCCAGGCAACACACTCGGACCTGGCTACCGCTAAAAAGTATGTAGATCGGCTTTAGAACATGGAATCACTAGTGATCCCCGCCCTCATCCTGGTGGTCGTTGCTGCCGGGGTCGCCTTGGCGGCCCGTGCCGTCAGCAGGCGCATGGCTGGCCGGTCGGGCCAGGCTCCGGCCTTGGACCCCGTCGAGCTCGCCCGCGCCGCCTCTGCCAGGCTCACGGAGGATCAGCACCGCAGGCTTTATGCGCTCATTGCACAGGGACAGGCGATGGCTGCCATCAAGCTCTACTACGAGTCAACAGGAGACGGCCTGCGGGCCTCCCGGGATGCCGTGGGGGCACTGGCGGCCCACCCCCAGCCTTACCGCAGCCCCACGGCCGAACCCGTGGCGGCGGATCCCGATGACGATGATGTGCCGCAGCGTTTCCCATACCGGTACCGTGCCATTGCCAGCAAGGGCGACGTCACACGCGAGGTCAGCAGCAATATGCTCAATGATGAGATCTACGGACGGATCCGTACGCTGGCACGCAGCGGGGACGCCGAAGGCGCCGCCAACGCCCTCACCAGGCATTCGGACATCTCACTGAAGCAGGCACGTGAGTTCATCGCCCTGCTGGATGACTGACACCACCTGTCCGGACGGCAGCTAGCTAGCCGGGTCGTAGCCGAACTCGCGGAGCTCCTGCGAGCAACGGCAGGCCACCGCGATCTTCCTTGCCCACTCGACCGCGTCCTCGCGGGTCGGCAGCTCCAGCACCGTGAACCCACCCTTGAGTTCGGAGCCCGGATAGACCTCGGTGCTCACCGACCCGTCGGCGGAGACCAGCACGGGATCGACTTCCTCCTCGATCCCACCGCCGAATACGTAGACGCCGGCTGCCTTCGCCTCCTCGATCACAGCGTGGGATTCGGCGAAGACGATCGGGAACTCCTCGTCGGTGAGCACCATGGCTTCGCTCGGGAAGGAAATGAGGTATTTGGTCATGCCTCAATGGTGCCCCGCGGGCGGGCGGGACAGCAACGGGTGTGGATAGTTGAAGGCAACCATTCGGCCACCCTGGAAGAATGCCGGAAAGGGCAATGTGGAACGCCTCAACCGCACCCTGCAATCCGAATGTCACCAACGTCCTAGCCGAGTACAGCTAGAAGTCGAACAGGTCCCCCAGCCAGCCTTCCTTCTTCTTGTGCCCGCGGCGGTCGCGGTCACGGTCACGGTCGTAGCCCTGCTTGCCGTAGTTCCGGTCATCGTAGCGGGGCTGCTCGTAACGGGGCTGCTCGCGGCGGGGTTCGAAATTCTGGTACAGCGGTGGCGGCACTATGCCGGGGGCCGGGGCTGCCGGACGGGCAGGTGCCGGGGCCGCGCCGCCGAGGGAATCGGCTGCGCGGTCAATGATCTTGTCCAGTTCACCCCGGTCCAGCCACACGCCACGGCACTGGGGGCAGTAGTCAATCTCCACGCCACTTCGTTCGGTCATTACCAGGTCAATGGAATCCACAGGACATTTCATGTCCGGGTCAACGATCGGGGCGGCGGGAAAGTTCGGCCCTGAGTCATCGTCTCAGGAATTGGCTCGCTCAGCGCCTACCCGAAATGCCGGCCAGGAGCTGCTCAAACGGCAGAGACTCCATTGCGGCGGGCGGGCGGCCGGGTTGCTCCCCGGCCAGAAGCCCGGCAAACTCCCCTGCCGCACGGTTGATCCGCTCCGAAAGGGGTGAGCCGCCGTCGTCCGCGTTTCCCCAGTCCTGAGGGCCGGCAAAGACGCCGGTAGCGGCCATCCGGGTCCGCAGGTAGCTGAACAGCGGCCGCATGGCGTACTCCAGCACCATCTGGTGGCGGTCCGTGCCGCCTGTCGCGCCGAGGAGGACTGCCTTCCCGTCCAGCGACTTGGGGTCCAGGACATCGATGAAGGACTTGAACAGGCCGCTGTAGGACGCGCTGAACACCGGGCTGACGGCGATGATGCCGTCGGATGATTCCACGTCCGCAATGACTTCCGCCAGGCGCGGGCCCGCGTAGCCGGTGACAAAGTTGTTCGCGATGTCCACTGCGAGGTCTCGGAGCTCAATGACCTCCACTGCCACCTCATAGCCAGCCGCAGCGAGCTGGCGTTCCGCGGACGCCGCGAGCTGGCCGGCAAGCAGCCTGCTCGATGACGGCACGCCCAGGCCGGCTGAAAGAACGGTAATGCGGCGGGTTTCCACGGTGTGCTCCTGAAGGTCGGTAAAAATCTGCGGTACATGTGTTTGCATGTATCTTGCTAACCAGAGGCGTTACGCGTTTATTCCAAGGGCACAAGCGCTGGCCTCAGATCACGACGGACCCGTTGATGCAGGTAGTTGAGCTTCCGCCCACCCAGATATCGTCGCCTACCGCGTCCACACGGACCCTGCCGGCACGTCCCAGGACCGTGCCTTGGGCTGCGGTGTACGACGCCGGCGCGCGGCCGCTGCCGATCAGCCATTGCGCGGCGCCGGCGTTGAAGCTTCCCGTCACCGGGTCTTCCGCGGCAGCGTCGCCCGGGATGAACGTCCGTACTTCAAAATCCGCGCTGCCAGGGCCGCTGTGGGGGCCGATAACCCCGACGCTCAGCCCATCCATCGCCGCGTAGTCGGGCGTGATGGCCAGCACGTCCTCCGCCGATTCAAGCAGGACCCCGATCCAGTGGGGCCCGTTGACCAGCCAGGAGGCGTCCAGAAGCGCTGGGCGGGGCAGGCGCAGGCCGGCGGCGATTCCGGCCAGGTCTGCTTCGTCCACCGGTCCGGAGCGCGTGAGGGGCGGCGCAGCGAACGCCAGCCGGCCGCCGTCGCGCTTCACACGGACCAGCCCAGCACCGCATTCCTGGACCAGCACGCCATCCTGTTTGGGCACCCCTCCGGCCTCCAGCCAGGCGTGCGCGGACCCCAGGGTGGGGTGCCCGGCGAAGGGGTACTCCTCCCGCGCCGTGAAGATCCGCACTGCGTAGTCGGCGTCAGGATGGGTGGGCGGCAACAGGAAGGTGGTCTCCGAAAGGTTCGTCCAGTTGGCGAACTGCTGCATCTGCCCCGTGGTCAGTCCTTCGGCATCAACGACCACCGCGAGCGGGTTTCCGCGGTACGGTTCGGCGGTGAACACGTCCACCTGGGCGAAGGAACGACGGCGGCTGGTGGGGGCTGGATTCTGGCTCACCGCTGCAGGCTATCACCGCTTGCCCGCGTGGCTGACAAGTCAGGTGCGCTCTGCCAGACTTCCAGCATGGCTGAAAACAAGACCCAGGCAACCGGTGCGTCGGTGGCCGAGTTCCTGGCAGGCGTGGAACATCCGGTCAGGCGACGTGATGGCCTGCGGCTCCTGGAACTGATGTCGGGGATTACCGGCGAAAAACCGGAAATGTGGGGACCAACCATCGTGGGCTTCGGACGGTACCACTACAAGTACGAGACCGGCCGGGAGGGAGATGCTGCGGCGGTGGGCTTCTCACCCCGGAAGGCGAGCCTTTCGCTGTACGGGCTGACCTACGGGCCCGGGGCCGCGGAGCTGCTGGCCAGGCTGGGGAAGCATAGGACCGGAGCCGGCTGCCTTTACGTGAACACGCTTGAGGACGTGGACGAAGCGGTACTCACCGACCTGATCCGCGCTGGCTACCGGCACATCACCACGGAGCTCCACAGCCCCTGACTTGCGCACACAAGAAAACCCCCGCCGCCGGTTACGGCAACGGGGGTTTTCGTGCAGTCAGGACTGCGTAGCCGTAAAGACTACTTGCCTGCGACTACGTCGAGTTCGATCACAGCAGCAACATCGTCGTGCAGACGGACGTTGGCCTGGTAGGAACCGACCGACTTGATGTGTGCCGGCAGTTCAACCTTGCGCTTGTCGATGCGGCCAAGGCCAGCGGCCTCAACAGCGTCGGCTACGTCGCCCTGCTTGACGGTGCCGAACAGGCGTCCGGTCTCGCCAGCCTTGACAACGAGCTTGACCGGCTTGGCGGAGAGTGCAGCAGCCTGCTTCTGAGCGTCTTCCAGGGAAGCGTGCTCGCGGGCGGCGCGGGCAGCCTTGATGGACTCAACCTGCTTCTCGCCACCCTTCGACCAGGACAGGGCGAAGTTGCGGGGCAGCAGGTAGTTACGTGCGTAACCGTCCTTGACCTCGACAACGTCGCCAGCAGCACCGAGACCGGTTACTTCGTGGGTCAGAATGAGCTTTGCCATGTTAGTTAATCCCTTCCTTAGCCGCGGCCAGCGCCGGAGTAAGGCAGCAGAGCAACTTCGCGGGCGTTCTTGATTGCCTGTGCGATTTTGCGCTGTTCCTGCACCGTGACGCCTGTGACGCGACGGGCGCGGATCTTTCCGCGGTCGGAGATGAACTTGCGCAGCAATGCTACGTCCTTGTAGTCGATGACAGTGATGTCAGCGGCCTTCAAGGGGTTGGACTTTGGTTTGGGCTTACGGAGTTCAGCCTTAGCCATCGTGGAGCTCCTATTCTATGGAGCCCGTGGATATTGATCCACGGGATGGTGGTGGTCCGACGGCGGCAGTCGCCTGCGGTGCCTTGCGGCACGTGAGGCGGTCCCGGCGTCGGGCCTTAATTTAGTGGTTAGAAGGGAGGTTCGGAATCCGGGCCATTGCCCCAGCCGCCTGCATTGCTGACCCCGGGCGTTGCCCAAGGGTCTTCCTGCGCTGCGGGCTGGTTGGCGCCCCAGTTTCCACCGGAGTTGCCGCCCTGGTTTGCACCAGCACCGCCGCCTCCGAAGCCGCCGCCGCTGTTGCCGCCGCCGAAGCCACCCTGGCCACCCTGGGCGCCGGAGCGCTGGGTGCGGTTGACCTTGGCGTTGGCGTAGCGCAGGCTCGGGCCGATCTCATCGACTTCGAGCTCGATAACGGTGCGCTTTTCGCCTTCTTTTGTTTCGTAGGAACGGCTCTTCAAACGGCCGGAGACAATCACGCGCATGCCTTTGGTGAGGGACTCGGCGACGTTCTCGGCCGCTTCGCGCCATACCGACGCGCGGAGGAACAGGGTTTCCCCGTCCTTCCACTCATTGGACTGGCGATCAAAGGTGCGCGGGGTGGAAGCAATGGTGAAGTTCGCTACTGCCGAACCTGACGGTGTGAACCGCAATTCCGGGTCATTGGTGAGATTACCGATGACCGTAATGGTGGTTTCGCCTGCCATCTACTGCCTCCTTGTTCGATCCTGGTTGAAGAGAGTTCGTTTCCTGCGGGGTGAAGAATGAAAATCGGGGCTGAAATTACTCAGCAACGACCTTCTGCTCTTCGGGGCGGGTGATCTTGGTGCGCATGATGGTCTCATTGAGACTCAGCTGGCGGTCAAGTTCCTTGGCGGTGTCCGGCTTGGCGGTGAAGTTCACCACGGCGTAGATACCTTCGGACTTCTTCTTGATGTCGTAGGCCAGTCGGCGACGGCCCCAGATGTCAACCTTTTCGATGGTTCCACCATCGTTGGTGATGACATTCAGGAACTTCTGAAGCGACGGCTCAACGGTACGCTCTTCGACCTCGGGGTCGATGATTACCATCAATTCGTAAGGACGCATATGTGAACCCACCTCCTTTGGGCTAAGCGGTTACGGCATTTCCGTAACAGGAGGTTCATTTGCGGTGCCGAGCAACACCCTGCTCCCGGAACGGAGGCAGGGCGCAGCACAGACTTCAATATCTTAGTGCATTTGGACCGGTTAGGCGATTCGCGCTTGACTCAAGGCTAAGCGCCATGCGGCCGCCGGGAAAGCGCAGGTGCGCCTATGTGGACAACCGCGGCGCCGCCCCGCCGTTAGAGTACACACCATGGATGCTTCCCCATTGAATGCCCTGGTCCTTGGCCTCATATCCACGGCAGGGGTGCTTTATGCCCTGTATTTCGTGATCCGCGCCGGCGTCCGTGACGGAATCAGGCAGGCCCGGGGGACAGCGGAATCGCGGAACAGTGGTTGAGTCCGTAGCGCCGCGGATCCGCCGCAGCCGGCTCCGGTTCCTGGCCATGGTCGTCGCGGGGCTCGCGGCAGCCGCAGGAACGGGCGCCACAGGACGATGGATGCAGGCCCCGGCCGCGGGCTGGGCCACCGCCGCCTTGGTCTACGTGGTATGGGTCTGGGTGGTGATCGGCCGCTTGGATCCGCACGGAACCAAGTCCCACGCCACCACGGAGGACCCTTCCCGGGCCACCACCGACCTGCTCATCCTCGTGGCGAACGTCGCCTCGCTCGCAGCGGTAGCCGTCGTGGTTGTGGATTCACATCGGGGCGGCGGCGGCACCAGGTTGGGCGGTGCCGCCCTAGTGCTGGCGAGTGTGGCGCTTTCCTGGATGCTGGTGCAGACCCTGTTCACGCTCCGGTACGCCGAGCACTACTACGGCGGGGAGGTGGACGGTGGCGTCAACTTCAACCAGGACGAGCCGCCCCAGTACACGGACTTCGCCTACCTTGCCACGAGCATCGGCATGACGTACCAGGTGTCGGACACCAACCTGGAGAATCCGCGGATCCGCCGCGAAGCCCTGAAGCACAGCCTGCTGTCCTACGTCTTCGGCACGGTCATCCTGGCAGCCACCATCAACCTCGTGCTGGGCCTCGCGGCCTGACTGACCCAGACAGCGACGCCGGACTTACGACGCCGGGCTGGCACCTACGGCAACACTCTCACCTTCGGCGGCGCCGCCGTCAGGGGCATCAGCGGCAGCATCACCCTTCCGGTAGCGCCACACGCCGATACCCACCACAACCCCGGCCAAGGCCAACGACAACAGCAGGGATTCACGGGTGGATTCAAGGATGACCATGCCGATGAGCAGGGCCACGATGCTGGCAATCGATGCCCAGGTCAGGTATGGGAAAAGCCACATTTTGAGCTCCAGGTCCTTGGCGGCTGCCCCCATGCGTCTGCGCAAGATGAGCTGGGACGTGGAAATGACCAGCCAGACGAACAGGGCGATGGCGCCGGAGGTGTTGACAAGGAAGAGGAACACAGTGTCCGGCGCGATGTAGTTCAAGCCCACCGTTACGAAGCCCACGACGGTGGACGCCAGCACTGCGCTGGCCGGAACTCCCCGGCGCGAGATCCTGGTCCAGGACTTGGGGGCATCCCCGCGCTTCGAGAGGGAAAAGAGCATGCGGCTGGCCGTGTAAAGCCCGGAGTTCAGGCAGGACAGGACGGATGTGAGGACCACGACGTCCATGATGGTGCCGGCCCCGGGGATACCGAACAGTTCGATAACGGCAACATAGGGGCTCTTGGCCACGGTGGCTGAGTTCCAGGGCAGCAGGGTCACAACAATGGCGATGGAGCCGATGTAGAACACCAGGATGCGCCACACAGTGGACTTCACGGCTTTCTTGACCGCGTCCACAGGGTTCTCCGATTCACCGGCGGCAACCGTGGCGATTTCGGCGCCGAAGAACGAGAAGACCACAACCAGGATGCCGGCCAGGACAGCACCCGGACCGTTGGGCAGGAACCCGCCGTTCTCCACCAGGTTGCTCAGGCCGGGGGCCGGGACACCGGGGACGAGCCCCAGGATGGCAGCGGCGCCGAACAGCAGGAACAGTACAATCGCAGTGACCTTGATGGACGCGAACCAGAACTCGAACTCACCGAAGGACTTTACCGAGCCCAGGTTTGTCAGGGTCAGCAGCACCATGAGGATGAGCGCCCAGACCCACTGATCGATCCCCGGCACCCAGCGGTGCATGATGGCCGCGCCCGCCGTCGCCTCGATCCCCAGGACAATGATCCAGAACCAGGCATAGAGCCAGCCGATGCTGAATCCGGCCCACCGGCCCAGCGCCTTGTCCGCGTAGGTGGAGAAGGAGCCGGTTTCGGGGTTGGCCGCAGCCATTTCACCCAGCATCCTCATCACCAGGATGACCACGATTCCAGCGGCACTGTAGGCCAGCAGGATCCCCGGCCCGGCCTGCTGGATGGCCGCGCCCGAACCGACAAAAAGGCCAGCCCCGATCACGCCGGCGATGGCGATCATGGAAAGGTGGCGGGGCTTGAGCGATTTGGATAATTGCTGGTCAGCGTGCATGGATGCGCCGTCCTTCGTGTTGTTCGGGAAAGTGTTGGCAGCCTGAGGCAGCCGGGGGGTCAGACCCGGGCGTTCGCCGCGGTGGGGGCGTTCGGTCGTGTGGTGGATCACAGAATTTCTCCTACCCTAGACGCGTCTCCACCCCCCGTGGATGTGCACTCACACAGAACGTCCGGGACCAAATCAGGCGCTCTGACAAGATGAAGCACCAAGGTGAATCAGGTGATGCCTCACCAGCAATTCTGAAACGAAGCCGAAATATCGTGGAACCTGAACATTCTCTGGTGCAGGGGCCGGATCAGGGCTATATTTGCAAGAACGGCTGGGCACCGTGCTGGACGTGACAAACGGACAGGTAGCTGGTCCCTGTTCAGCGATGTGGCTGGACGGTACCGGCGAGAATTATCGGCAATACCAAGCAAGTCGGTCTCCTTCTTCGATGGATGGGGACCACATGTCTTTAATAGGCCGAAGCAAGGAGTTGGACCGGATCCTTTCTGTGATCCGAGGGCCCCAGGACTCCGCCCTTACGGTTGTGGGCCGGCGCGGCGTGGGCAAATCCGCGCTGCTGTCCGAAATTCCGCGGCTCTCGGATTACCGGACAGTTTTTCTGCGGGCCAGCGCGTCGGAATCCGACTGGCCGCTTTCCGGCCTCACTGCCCTCCTGACCGGAATAGATGACCCGGTCCTCAACCGGTTCACCGACGAGCTGCTCCGCGATTCCACCGGGGCCATGGACGTTCCCACCGTATCCACGATGCTGCTCAACGGGCTGCACCAGCGCTCGTCCTCGCGGACGGTGATCGTCATTGACGACGCCGACCAGCTGGACCCCAGCAGCCAGGCTGTCATCGGATTCCTGGCCCGCCGCCTGTCAGGAACGGACATGGCACTGTTCATCAGCGTGCGGGAGGAAGCGGGTGAGAGCCCTTTCGCAAGCCTGCCGTCACTGCAGCTGAGGGCCATGAACTACAACGACACCGTCCGGATGCTGGAAGCGATTCCGGCACGGCAGACCGCCACTGCGGCGGTCCACGCGGTGGCGGCGGCAACGCAGGGCAACCCGCTCGCCGCCGTCGAGCTTTACACCTGCCTGCTTGAACGCCAGGCCGAGGGGAAGTACGCCCTCCCGGTTCCACTTCCCTGCAAGGGAAGCTTTGAATCGGAGTTCGCCGCGACAGTGGGAGGGCTGACGCCGTTTGCACGGCACGTCCTGGACCTGCTTTCACTGTCCTGCCGGAGCGACATCGCAACGCTGGAAAAGGTCTACAGCGATCTGTGGCCCGGAATCGATGAGCTCCTGGCTTGCGGCATGGCCACTAGGACGGGGCCGCATCTCCGGATCCAGGACCAGTTGCTCCGCGGCTACGTCTTTGCGGCCATGACACCGACGGTACGGACAGCCAATCACCGCGCAATGGCTGAAGCGGCAGCCGAAACGGACCCCTATGCCCGCCGCTGGCACCTGAGCTTTACCGCGCTCGAGCGCCAGACGCCGTTTGGCCTCCTCCGGTTTGCCGTTGACCTCGTCCGCAGCGGGGAAGTTGCCTTCGCCGTGGAATACATTGAACGTGCCCTCACCATCAACCCCTGGGAAGCGGAAACTGCCGCCCGCCTCGCCACCGTGTCCGAGCTGCTCTTCAACAGGGGCGAATTTGTCTACGCCAGGCGCTACCTTGAATGGGCGCAGCGTGTTACGCGAAACCCCGCGCTGATCCTTCGCCTGACGGGCCTTGCCTTCGAAATCCAGTTCATCCAAGGTGCCGCCGTGCGCTCCAGCATGGTGCTCCGCCTGGTCAAGGAGTTCGGACAGCACGACCCTGCCTTCGCCGCCAACCTGCTGGCCGTCGGCTCGCTCTACTATGCGGAACGCTGGGAACTGGAGGATGCGGTCGGTCTCCTGCGCTATGCCGAACAGTTCCAGGACTCCGCTTCCGCGGACTGCCTGGCGGTTGCCGGACGCGCCAAACTGCTGATCGGGGCAATCGGCGGAAACACGGAGCACGTCAACCGCAAGTACGACGCCGTTGGCGCCGCCAGGGTGGCCACCCTCCTGGTTCAGGGCCGCGCCCTGAGCTACGCCGAACACCACGGGCTCGCCAAGGAGGCCTTCGCCATGGTGCGGAACTCTGTTGAGGCGAGCAACACCAACTGGCGGGAAACCGCAGACTTCCTTGCGGTGGACAACGAGATCCGCGCCGGCAATGTCCGGACAGCGGTCAAACTGATCGAAGACCTCGAACTCTCTGAACCCGAGACGAAATACCACCGCGGAATGCGCCATATCTTCCGTGTCTGGCGGGCCCACGCGCTCGGCGACGAAGCACTGGCGCGGGTTTACGTGGCGCAGGCGCAGCATTTTTCAAGTGCGGAGAGCCACCCGGCCACCACTGCCCAGCTGGCCGCCTGCCAGGGACATTTTGCCCTCATGCGCGGCAACCTTGCGGAATCATTCGCCCAATTGTCCCGGGCTGTGGAGATCGGCATGTCCTTCGGCAACCCCACGCTGTTGCGCTGCGAGGCCGACCTGGTGGAGGTCCTGGTCCGGCTGGGGCGGCACCGGGAAGCAACCCAGGCGCTTTTCCGGCTGGAGAGCCGCGCGATAGGACTGAGGTCCCCGTGGCTCATGACGGCCGTCGCCCGGAGCCGCGCCATGCTGGCCGACGGTGAACAGTCCCTCCATCTGTTCAGCCAGGCACTGGAGGGCAGGAACGCCCACGAATCCGTCCTCGAACGGGCCAGGACGCTGCTCTGCTATGCGGAGCGGCTGAAAGCCTTCGGCCGCCTGCGGGATGCCCGGGACGGCCTGCTGCGTGCGAAAGTGATGTTTGATGAAGCTGGCGCAGATGCCTGGACCCAGCACGTCGATTCGCTGTTGCTTGACGAGCGGGTGGAACCAGCCCGCGCGGCCGGCAACCCTGCAATGCTGATGCTCGCCGACCACGAAAAGGCGCTGGCGCAGATGGTGGCCCGGGGCATGCGCAACAAGGAAATCGCGGCCACTCTGTACGTCTCAGTGCGCACGGTAGAGGTACGCCTTACCGCGATCTACCGGAAGCTCGGAGTGGAATCACGCGCCCAGCTCACGGCCCTCGCAGCAGGCAAGGAAACCGCGGCCCGGGAGCCGTACGTCCTTCCTGTCCTCTAGGGCGAAACCCGCAGGATTGCAGGTACCCACAGTTTCCACACTGTTCCCTTCCCGCACCCACAAAGCCCCTCTCGTTTCGCGGCCAAAGGCGCCCGCGCCGGAGTAATTTGGCATCACGGGCAACACTCGGGGAAAGAAAGTGACATGAGGACCTTCGCCAATCCGTTCCACGTCCCCACCCACCGGCAACCGATCCGGAAACTCAGAATCGCCGTCGTCGGGGCCGGATACTGGGGGACCAACCTTGCCCGCAACCTGCACGCCAGCCCTGACTGGGAGGTCGCAGCCATCTGCGACCTGGAGATGAACCGCGCCAGCAAACTGGCTGCCACGCTGGGGGACATTCCCGTGGTCGAATCCCTCGACAAACTACTGGATACGGTGGACGCAGACGCGGTGGCGATCGCAACGCCGGCACGGACCCACTACCGGTCCGCTTTGGTGGCGCTGCGCGCCGGCAAGCACGTCCTGGTGGAACAGCCGCTGGCGGACAGTCGGGCGCACGGGCTGGTAATGATGGCCGAGGCCGAAGCGAACGGGCTGGTGCTGATGGCAGACCACACGCATTGCTATACACCGGCCGCGCTCAAGATGCAGGAGCTGGTCCGGGGAGGTTCACTGGGGGAGATCCTGTTTGTGGATTCCGTTCGGCTCAACCTGGGGCTGGTGAAGCCAGACGTCGACGTGTTCTGGGACCTGGCGCCGCACGACCTGGCAATCCTTGACTTTGTGCTCCCCGGTGGACTGAACCCAGCCGAAGTCTCGGCTTTCGGAGCAGATCCGCTGGGCACCGGCCGGGATTGCGTGGGCCACCTGAACTTCAGGCTTCCCAACAATGCCGCCGCCCACCTGCACGTGAACTGGCTGAGCCCCACCAAGATCCGGCAGACGGTGATCGGCGGATCCCGCCGCACCCTGGTGTGGGACGACCTCAACCCGCAGCAACGGCTCAGTGTGTATGACCGGGGAGTCAGCCTGAACCGGCAGCCGAATTCGCCCGGCGAACGGAAGACCTCCGCCATCTCATACCGCCTGGGCGACACCTGGTCCCCTGCCCTGCCGGAACGGGAGGCCCTGAGCCAGGTGGTGGAGGAGCTGGCCTACTGCATCCGCAACAGGCGTGAGGCGCGCACCGGCGGCGCCTCCGGACTGCGGGTTCTCTCAGTACTCGAAGCGATAACCCGAAGCCTCAGCCGTGGTGGCCAGGCATCCGCAGTTGCAGGAGCCGAGGTGGCAGATTCCGAGCTCAGGCTGGAGCGTGCCCTGTGAGCGAGCTCGAGGGGGCAAATGTCCTGGTGACGGGTGGCGCCGGAACAGTAGGCTCAACCCTGGTGGATGCGCTGCTCAAGGCCGGCGTGAACCGGATTGACGTGCTGGACAACATGGTCCGGGGCCGGATAGTGAATCTGGCCGGTGCGCTGGCCACCGGGCAGGTGGAACTGGTCCAGGGCAACATCCGCAACCGCGACCTGGTTCACGATCTCACCAAGGGCAAGGACCTGGTGTTCCACCAGGCAGCCATTCGCCTCACCCAATGTGCGGAAGAACCCCGCTTTGCCCTGGAAGTCCTGGTGAACGGGACCTTCAACGTATTTGAAGCTGCGGCCGAGCACGGCGCGGACAAGCTGATCGCCGCCTCAAGTGCTTCGGTCTACGGCATGGCGGAACAGTTTCCCACGACGGAGCGCCACCACCATGCCAACAACGACACGTTCTACGGCGCCGCCAAGTCCTTCAATGAGGGGATGGCCCGCAGCTTCCACGCCATGACCGGGCTGGATTATGTGATGCTCCGCTACTTCAATGTCTATGGTCCGCGGATGGACGTCCACGGCCCGTATACCGAGACGCTGGTCCGCTGGATGGAACGGATCACGGATGGCGAACGGCCACTGATCTTCGGCGACGGACTCCAGACCATGGACTTTGTCTATACGGCCGACGTCGCCCGGGCCAATGTCCTGGCAGCCGCAAGCGACGTCAGCCACGGGACCTACAACATCGCCAGCGGAACCGAGACGACCCTGTTGGAGATGGCCCGGACGCTGCTTCGCGTCATGGACTCCGACCTCGCTGTGGAGCACGGCCCGGAGCGGCTGGTCAAGAATGTGGTCCGCCGCCTCGCCGACACCACAGCCGCCCGCCAGGATCTGGGATTCGAAGCAGAAGTGCAGCTTGAGGAAGGGCTCCGCGAACTGGTCAGCTGGTGGAAACCGGTGCAGGACGGGATCACCGCAACAAGGAAAGTTGATTCCCGGTGACAGCAGAACCAGTCCTTGGCCGGATCAACGTCATGAAGCCATGGCTCGGCGAGGAAGAAGCCCGTGCCCTGGCTGAGGTGGTTGCCTCCGGCTGGCTGGCCCAAGGGCCCAAGGTCAAGGAGTTCGAAGCGGGCTTCAGCGCAGCGATGGAGGTGCGTCACGCCGTCGCGGCCTCCAGCTGCACTACCGCCCTGCACCTGGCGCTGGTGGTTGCCGGCATCGGTACCGGAGACGATGTGGTGGTGCCATCGCTGTCCTTCATAGCTGCCCCAAACGCTGTGACCTACGTGGGGGCGCGGCCGGTGTTCTGCGACGTTGAACCGGCCACCGGCAATGCAACGGCCGAGACCATCCGGGCGGCCCTGACCATGGATACCCGCGCGGTGATAGTGGTGGACCAGGGCGGGGTGCCCGTCGATCTGGACCCCATCAGGGAGCTCTGCGACCGCCACGGGATCACCGTGATCGAAGACGCCGCGTGTGCCGTGGGATCGCAGTACAAGGGACGGCCGGTGGGCACGGGGGCGGATGTGACGGTCTGGTCTTTCCACCCCGGCAAGATCCTCACCACGGGTGAAGGAGGCATGCTGACCACGCACCGCGCGGACTGGGCGGCACGCGCCCGGACCCTCCGCGAGCACTCCAGGAGCGTATCGGCCGCTGACCACCATAGGTCGTCGTTGCTGGCGTCCTTGCAGTCACCGCCGGAGGTCTACGTCGAGATCGGCTTCGACTACCGGATGACGGACCTGCAGGCCGCCGTCGGAATCGTCCAGCTGGGCCGGCTCGCCCAGGTGGTGAACCGGCGGCGGGAGATTGCGGCACGGTACGTCGCAGGCCTTGCCGGCCTTCGGGGTCTGCGGTTCATTTCCGATCCGCCGTACGGCACCACCAACTTCCAGTCGTTCTGGCTCGAGGTCCTGCCTGCGTTCGCCACCGATCGCGAGGGGCTGATGGCCTGTCTGGCTGCAGCCGGCATCTCTGCCCAGCGCGGAATCATGGCGGCGCACCGCCAGCCCGCCTACCGGTGGCGCGATACTGGCAATGCCGGGCTGCTGAACACTGAACGGCTTTCCGACAGGACCCTGATACTCCCCGTCTTCCACGAACTGGATGACGAGGAAATGAACCGCGTCATCGTCAGCATCCGCGCTGCCGCCGGCGAGGTTGGCGCGTGAGCGAGCTCATTCTGCTCGCGGCCAGCGGACTGGCCCGGGAAGTGTTGGCCATGGTGCGCAACAGTGGCCAGTACGACGTACTGGGGTTGTTGGACGACGATGAGGAATTGTCCGGCACATCGGTGGACGGCGCGCCGGTGCTCGGCACCATTGAAGATGCAGTGGAATACACCCATGCCCTGTTGCTGGTGTGCCTCGAATCGGGCCGCGCCCGTGAGTCCGTGGTGGAACGGCTGACTGGGCTGGGCCTCACGGAGAGCCGCTACGCCAGGGCCATCGACCCCACTGTCCGGCCCCCGGAGGGCTGCCGGATAGGCAGGGGCAGCATCCTGCTGCCGAACGTCACCCTGACGGCGTCTGTCACGCTCGGGGAGCATGTTGTTGTTATGCCGGGGGTCACGTTCACGCACGACGACGACGTGGCGGACTTCTCGACGTTCGCAGCCGGGGTCTCCCTGGGCGGGGGCGTGCGGGTAGGGCGGGCCGCGTACCTGGGCATGAACTCAAGCGTGCGGGAACGGACGTCGGTGGGAGCCTACGCCACGATCGGGATGGGTGCCGCCGTACTAAGCAACGTCCCGGACGGGGAAACCTGGATCGGCGTTCCGGCCCATGCCGTTGACTTCGGTCCTGGCGCTGCCGGCCCCCTCATGTAATATTTCGGTCAATCCGGGAGTTAACCGGCACGCAGGGCGACTTACCGCCAGGGCATGGCATCAAGCCGGCCCTAGGAATTAGCCGGGGCCTCGAGACCCGCTGTCAGTCTGCATTCCGCCAGAAACGGGACGGAATTCCCACGTATACGAGCCGTCAGCCTTGAGGCTCATCCGTAAGTGACCCCATGTGTCGCTAAACTTCCGCTCCACATAAGAGGGGTTGCTGGTGAACTCCCGGAGGCCGATTCCACCAGTGGACACCTGGAATTGTTGCATCCCGTCCCCAACGCACTTGTCCGCGTTGTTAATCGGGCAGGTCCGCTCATAATTGTGCTGTGAGCCGGACAGCAACACACGAACGCGGTTCGCCCAGAACACGTCAATCCACGGCTTCGCCTTGGAGAAGCGGGTATGGCTCTTCGTGTCGCTGGTGAAATACGGATCATGGTACATAACCGCCAGATGCTTTCCGGCGGCCTTCGCCGCCTTCAGGTCGGCATCCATCTCCGAGGTCATCGCCTGCGCCCGCGTAGCGTCATAACGCCATGTGGCCGTAGGCGCTACAAGAATGTGCCAGTTGCCTTTGTCGAACGAATACCATTCAAGAGCGTCTTGGAACCGTCCAGGATCGGCGTTCGTCGCGCTCTTCTCCGTGGACACGCACTGCCCATCCATGTACCGGTCAACGTCGTCATTCTTGCCGGGTTCAACATCATGATTCGGTCCAGCGGTCCAGTACGTCTTAGCCATAGCCGGACCCCACAACTGGTGGTAAGCCCCGAGCTCGGAACAGGTGCCCTTGTCATACTGGAAATCGCCCAGCGCAAGGAAGTTGTCCAGCGAACCGTCGTCGAGACCGGCGATGATGCTAGCTGCATTTTTACCACTGTGCGACGTGGCCGACGTGTTACCCGCAGGGTTCATATCCCCGGTGGCGGCGAACTCAAACGACTCACCGGATGCCGCCTGCGGGGGAGGGGGAGCGGCCGCCGCATACACGCGAACCCAATCCACTCGCATCTCGCCAGCGCCGTCGGCCGTGCTGTCGGGGAACCAATCCAGTTGTAGCGTCTGGTGCATCCCGCCTGGGGGCTGGTGCGCCGGGTCGGTGGTCTCGAACCACTTCACGCCGTCAATGTAGCCGACAATCCCGGCCGGAGACCAGTCCACTGCGTAGTTGTGGAACTGTGAAACGTCCAGGGTTTTGGACGCGGACACCTGACGGTTTTCACATGAGTAGTGGTGGAAGAACGTGATGGCGTTCCAGTCACCAGTCGTCTCCGCGTAGTCAACTTCGCCGTCACACGGCCAATTCCTACTATCCGGCCACAGGAGCGACACCATATGGTACTCATTGTCACCCGAACCCGCCGCGCGGACCTCCCACCGGCCGTACTTCTGGTTTGCAAACTTCGCGCTCATTCCAGCGGTCGTGCCGTCCGGTGTTCCAGTTATGACCATTTTGGAACCGTCTACCGTGACCTGCTGGGGACTCCGAATTCCATTCCCCGCGTGCCCGGCACTGTTGTAGACGGACCACTTCGCGGCGTCCGGTGCGCCGGTATAGTCGAACTCGTCGCCAGCGGTCGGCGTGCCCCAGTTCAGATCTGTCGCGGCCGAGCCTGTCGTTGACGTAGCAGGGGTCGGCGTAGCAGGGGCCGGCGTGGCTGATGCTGATGTGGCGGCCGGCGCCGGCGTCGTTTCTGCCGGTTGAGGTGAAGGGGCCGAGCAGCCGGCCAGGAAGATTGCCGCTACCCCAAGGGCGACCACGTGTTTACGCATACGTCAGATGATATGGGCCCGTGGCGAGGATGCCTATGTAACCGCTCCGGGAGGCTGTGAGCACTTCGTGGCGCAGGAACTCGGGCAGCACTCTGCCGGGGCGGCGGGGGTCGTCGTCGGAGACGCCCAGGTGGAGGTTGCTGTGGAGCCGCCACCGCGTGGGGCGGTTCACGTGAGCAGTCCCAGCACGCGTGGGAGGAAGAGGAGCAGGTACGTCGTCCACATGACGGCGACGACCCTGGGGCTCACTGTTCGGCCGAGGAGCCTCGGGCGTGTGGACTGTCCGGTGTCTGGTCCGGCGCGTCGGACCTCGAGCGCGATGAGGGTGATGAGCAGCGCGGCAGCCGCGAGCAGTCCGGCCAGGTCGATCATGAGGTTGATCATGACGTGGCCTCCTGCCGTGCGCGTGCCGTGCACGCGAGGACGGTGATGACGGCCATCGTGACCACGCAGCCCTGCCAGGACCACACGGCGAGGTAGAACATTGCCGTGGACACCGCCGTGAGCGCGGCGAGGCCGAGCGCCAGGACGAGCAGCGCGCCGAGCGCGAGGTCGCTCACCTGCGTGAGTCGGGCCAGTGCCTGCCCCGGGAGCAGGACCAGGACCGCTGTCGCGGCGACGGCCTGCAGCGGTGTCGGCAGCCCGATGAGCGTCACCAGCGACAGCGCGACGGCCGCGAGACCGAGCGCCACGGTGAGCCGGCTGACTCCGCCGCTCATGGCGTCACCCGGTACACGCGTGCGTCGTCGTTGCTGAACGCGAGCTCCACGCCGTCCTGCGTGCTCAGCCACTCCTCCAGCTCGGCGAAGCCTGGCGCGCTGCTGGTGCCCTGGAGCACCAGACTCGCCTCCGACGAGCGCGTGAGCAGCACGACGGCACCGGCAGGGTTGTCCCGGGCGTAGTCGTAGACGAGTGGGCCACACGTCGCCGTCGACAAGTCGGACCGGCACATGTAGTCGATCGTCCGGTACCGGTGTTCGAGGTAGGCCTCGCTGCGCCACGGCGTCGGGTAGGCAGCCGAGATCATCACCGAGCCGGGGGGCGCGAGATCCTGCGCGGCGGCGACGGCCGCGATCTCAGCGTCGGTGAAGACGTCATACTGGGCGTTCCCGAACCGGCCCGTCACGGTCAGCACGGCCAGCAGGAAGCAGGTGAGCGCAAGGCTCCCCGCGGCGCGCCAGGAGGGGCGTGTGCTGCCGTCCGTGGGAAGCAGGACCGAGCACGCCTGCAAGGCGATGAAGGGCAGCGCGAACAGCGAGATGCGGATGAGCATCTCCCCGCCGTACAACTGCGCGGGGAAGAGCAGCAGTGGAGCGACGGCGAGGAGGACCACCCGGATGTCGAGGCGTCCTCTGCGCCAGTCGCGCACCGCCCCGACCGCGGCGAGTGCCCACAGCACGAGGGTCAGAACGATCCGGCCCTGCACCACGAGCACGTGCCCGGCGGTCCCGGTCAGGCGGTCGATGACGTTCGCCTCGGTCGCGGCCTGCAGTCCTGCTTCGGCCAGGGGTGGATTCCCGATGAGGTATGCACTCGCGGGGTAGACGAGCCACAGCGTCAGCACCACTGCGGTGATCAGAGGCAGCCGGCTGGGCCAGACACGTCCGCTCAGCGTCAGAGCGGTGATGGCGATGAGTACCATGAACGGCGTCAGCTGATGGCTCGCGCAGATGACCGTGACGAGCAAGAGCGTCACCACGAGGGCGCTCACCCGGTGCCCCGGCCGGGGCTCGGCGGGCGACCGCCCTCGCCACCACGCCGTCAGGTCGACGTCTCGGAAGCCGCGGAACCCGGGGGCCCGCGCGGCCAACGGGCCCACGAGCAGCGCGATCACGACAAGGTACAGGAAGAAGCCGAAGGCCTGGGGAGACAGGTAGTCCTGGTCCTGCCAGTTGCCAAGACAGAAGACCCAGAGCACAAGCCAGAGCCGTCGCGGATCGCTCGTCAAATAGCGCGTCAGCACGCCCAGGGCAGCGAGCCACAGACCCATGTTGAGCACCGGCGCCCACAAGGCAACAGCCACCGGGTCCAGACCGGTCGCCCGGAACACCGTCGCCAGGAGCGCGAAGAAACCCGGCCAGTTGAAGTACGCATCGATGTCCGGGTCGATCCCCTGACTGCCCGAGAGGGCGTCGGCAATACCGAGATGACGGAACGCGACCTCACCCCGCGGTACGCCCGTCACGAAGGCAGCGGTCCCGAAGAGCACGAGCACGAGCACCACAACGAGCCACACCATGACCGGGCGGCGCGCCGGGCCCGCGGCATCCCCCCGCAGCGCCACAACGAAGGCGACGTTCAGAAGCAGGAGCCCCACCCAAAACGGGTAGGGCAGCACAGCGACGAGCCCCAGGTCGCTGTCCACGGGCACCGCCACCGTGGAAGCGGCCCCCACCGCAAGCCCCAGCGACACGACGCCCGCCAGAGCACACCACACATCACGGGCCTTCCAGCGTCCCTCGGTCCGGCTGGTCGCCTCGAGCGTGCCGGTCATCTCCCGTTTCATCGCGCGTCCTGGAGGGCGTCGTGGCCGCCCTCGACCAGCTCCGTGAGCAGGTCGGCAACCCCCGTGGGCCCGAACACGACGTCGGAGTCGACGAGCGGGAGCATGTGCTCCGCGTTGCGGGCCGGAACGACCGCGGTAACCTCGGCAGGGCTGTGACCTACTGTGTCCGGCACCTCAGGCCTCCTCGTCCAGGACCGACGGCAGCAGCTCCTCGAGATACCGGACGATATCGTCCGAGGCCTCGTCCGCCGAATACGCGGAAGGCACCTGCAACAGGTGGCAGGGACGTCCGTCGAGCGCCTTGCTCAGCACGACCCCCTTCGCCCCGAAGTGCTCCCGCCACGGGACCACGGACGTGGCCGCCAAGCCAGTCACGACCCGCTGCGAGAAACCCGCCATCTCGATGTGGAAGTTCCCGATCATCCGGTCAACCATCCAATCGCTCGACCGCTCCACGATCCGGGACCGGGCGCCCTCGAAACGCTCGATATAGACGGCAGCCGCGAGCGGGGCCGACGTCGTCACTTCCCGCCCCGGGAACGCCGTCCCCGCCTCGACCATGCGGTGCTCCGGCGACCATCGCCGGGAGAAGTCCGCGAGCCGCGGATAACGGATGACGAACGGATGCACCACCGTGGTCAGGCGGCCGACACTCCCCGAAAGCCCCGACGGGACAAGGGGCTTCCGGACACCCTCGAACAGGTGCGGGTAGATGGCCCGGTGATGCGGCTTAATGAACATCGGCTTCGCGTAACCAAGCAGCGTGGCGTCCTCGGCCAGGAAAGCCCAGTCATCACCCATGAACGACCACCCCTCGCGCCGCATCAGCTTCGCGGCGGTACTCGTCTTACCGGTCCCCCCGGCGGCCGGAAGCGCAATCGCGTGACCCCGGTACGCCATCGTAGCCGCGTGGAACATGGCGGCTCCCCGACCGACCATAGCGGCATCAAGAACAGGGACCACGGAAGTCAACAACTCCCCCGGCCCGTGAATACGCCACTGCTCCGCGTCCCTCACCACCTGGACCCGATCAGCCTGGAAACGCACGCTGGTCCCCGTATACGCAAGCTCATGCTCAAGCAAACCCGCATCCGGCATCGACTCCGGCCCGTCATCAACAACGATGTCCGCCGGCCCTTCGGTATCGGTGGCGAAACACGCCAACATGCTCTGAAGCTGCTTCGCCGCCGGCGCCTTCGCGTCAACACGGATCCTCACGCGGCCGTGGATATCGAAATGCAATGCACTGCTCTTGGTCTTGGTCTTGGTCTGCATGGTCTCCCTTGTCTGGGTAGTGTCGGTCGGATGGTGTCTCGGCCCCGGCGACTAATCCAGCCAGTGCCCCTAGAGGGATTCGAATCCCCCGGCCGAGTGACCCTGCCCGTAAAGTTGAGCGTAAGGTAGGCCGGCTAGGTAAACACCAGTAGTGAGTACTCGCTTTTACATCGCGTCCGTCCTACGTAGGGAATTTCGTGCTCCCGCCAGAGCTAGGGGTGGAGGGCAACGCCGAGTGATCTGTTAGGTACTCTGGGGACTTATCCCGTAAGTGCGCCAGGTAGACGGGGGTACCCTCCCGTGGTGAGAACACAGGGTGCTCCGACTCAAGCAGTCGGCGCAGCAAGGCTGGTGAGGGGTTCCAAACAGAGGTTAGAATTTGGCCGTGTGAAGGGAACTTGGCTATGGATCAACGCTCGAACGCCGAGTCCCTCTGGCCCGATCCGCCTGAGCTGCCACCGCCCGCCATCCTGGACCAGCGCTGGACCGACGCCATATTCCTGCATTGGCGCATCCCGGAAAACGTTGCTGCTCGTTTCATGCCGCCCGGAGTGCAACCGGACAACTTCGACGGGACGTCATGGGTGGGCCTGGTCGGTTTCCGCATGAAGAAGGCAGGGATCGGACGCGGTCCCGGGATTCCGTACCTGGGAAACTTCAACGAGGTCAACGTCCGCCTTTATTCAAGGGAACCGGACGGAACGCGGGGCGTGGTCTTCCTGAGCTTGGACGCGAACCGGCTGCCCGTCGTCCTGGCAGCTCGAGCGGCGGAAATTCCCTACGTGTGGTCGCGAATCCGCTATTCCCAACCCCGGCCGGACTCGCCAGACGTTGAAGCCATCAACTACTCGGTCAGGCGATTCAGGCAAGGGGCACAGACCAGCTTCGCCGTCGTACCCCAATCAGATGCCACCGTCGATGACCCGATATCGGTTTTTCTCACGGCGAGGTTTGGAATGCACGGCACGTTCCGGGGACGGAGCATCTACATTCCAAACACCCATAAACCGTGGCCGCTGTGCTTTGCCAAGCTGCACCATCTGAAGGATGAACTGATTGCGTCTGCCGGTATCAGCACGAGCGGACCGCCTGAATCGGTCCTGTACTCCCCAGGAGTGCGGACCAAGTTCGGCCGGCCAAGGCTGGTGAGCAGCCTCGGCCAACCGCCGGACCTAGGTGTAGTTCCTATATAGGTTATGAACGCAGCTGATGGGAGTTTTACCTCCGATGCCGGTATGGGTTCTGTGATTGTACTGATGTAGCCAGTCCGGGTAAGTGGCTGCCCGTTCGGCTTCTGATGTGTGGGGGCGGGCGTAGGCCCATTCGGTGGTGAGCGTCCGGTTGAAGCGTTCTACCTTGCCGTTGCCCGGCTCGCACGGAGCGCTCGTGCGCCAGGCTCTGGCGCACGTCGGGTTCCCCGCGTGAACGGCGGCCCGCCGCCCATTCCTTGCACGCACGTGCAGCCCGCCCCGGCCGGTGCGGTGACACCGGTACGGTTCAGCCACCGTCCGGACGCCAGTACCTCAGCCCGCCGCTGGTGTTGCCGTCACGGGCGACGTCGACCACGGCGTATGGGAACGCCCGACGGTCCGACTGGTCAGGTCCGCGACCGCGGACGTCCGAACACCACGTGCCGGTGTTAACGTACCGGGTGGGGCACGCCTCGAGCGCCGATTCGAGGGCCCGGTGGGTGTGGCCCGAGACGTACCAGGCCACCCCGGAACCGTGCGCTTCGAGGGTACGTGCGACCCGGCCCGCAGCAGCAGGAGCTTCCTCGCTGGCGATGCTGCGCCCGGCGGCCGCGAGCACCATGCGGGTGGCGGTGCGCGGGAGCGCCGACACCGTCCGGAACCGGGACAGGCGCGCCAGATCCCGAACGGCCGCCGGGTCGAGCTCCAGCCGCAACGACTCGGCCTGCAACAGCTCGCCGTACGCGAGCTCCCGGACGCGGCGTTCCGCCCGTTCAGACGCCAGGCAGGCCCGGGCAACGGCCCCGGCACGGCTCAGGCGCGAGCTCGACGGCTGGGCGTGCCAGGCGGCGAGCGGTGGCAGGTCCAGCTCGTCGGTACCGCTGACCGCGGTGCGCAGCAGCTCGGGGATCCGGTGCGGCGCGTGGTGCTGGTGCCCGTGCTCGGCCACGAGTACGTGGGGCACGTGCAGGAACCACGGATGCACCCGGATCTGCCCGGGCTCGACGGGTGACAGCAGCGATGACAGGCGGGCGGCGACGGAGGGCCGGGCCAGCTCCACGTCATGGTTGCCGCACACGAAGTGCAACTGCACGCCGCGCGCCGCACACGCCCTCAGCGTTTGGAACGTCTCGCGGTGGCGGGCGAGGATGGACTCGAGGCGGGTCAGGCTCTCGTCCTCGGCGAACCCGGCCAACTCGAACGTGTCACCGACGAAGACAACGTGCTGCTGCGGACCAGACGCTTCGAGCACCTGGTGGTGCAGGAACTCGGGCAGCATTTTGCCGGGGCGGCGGGGGTCGTCGTCGGACACGCCCAGGTGGAGGTCACTGAGGAGCCGCCACCGCGCGGGGCGGTTCACGTGAGCAGTCCCAACACGCGTGGAAGGAAGAGGAGCAGATACGTCGTCCACATGACGGCGACGACCCTGGGGCTCACTGTTCGGCCGAGGAGCCTCGGGCGTGTGGACTGTCCGGTGTCTGGTCCGGCGCGTCGGACCTCGAGCGCGATGAGGGTGATGAGCAGCGCGGCAGCCGCGAGCAGTCCGGCCAGGTCGATCATGAGGTTGATCATGACGTGGCCTCCTGCCGTGCGCGTGCCGTGCACGCGAGGACGGTGATGACGGCCATCGTGACCACGCAGCCCTGCCAGGACCACACGGCGAGGTAGAACATTGCCGTGGACACCGCCGTGAGCGCGGCGAGGCCGAGCGCCAGGACGAGCAGCGCGCCGAGCGCGAGGTCGCTCACCTGCGTGAGTCGGGCCAGTGCCTGCCCCGGGAGCAGGACCAGGACCGCTGTCGCGGCGACGGCCTGCAGCGGTGTCGGCAGCCCGACGAGCGTCACCAGCGACAGCGCGACGGCCGCGAGACCGAGCGCCACGGTGAGCCGGCTGACGCCGCCTCCGCTCATGGCGTCACCCGGTACACGCGGGTTGCTGTGGAGCCGCCACCGCGTGGGGCGGTTCACGTGAGCAGTCCCAGCACGCGTGGGAGGAAGAGGAGCAGGTACGTCGTCCACATGACGGCGACGACCCTGGGGCTCACTGTTCGGCCGAGGAGCCTCGGGCGTGTGGACTGTCCGGTGTCTGGTCCGGCGCGTCGGACCTCGAGCGCGATGAGGGTGATGAGCAGCGCGGCAGCCGCGAGCAGTCCGGCCAGGTCGATCATGAGGTTGATCATGACGTGGCCTCCTGCCGTGCGCGTGCCGTGCACGCGAGGACGGTGATGACGGCCATCGTGACCACGCAGCCCTGCCAGGACCACACGGCGAGGTAGAACATTGCCGTGGACACCGCCGTGAGCGCGGCGAGGCCGAGCGCCAGGACGAGCAGCGCGCCGAGCGCGAGGTCGCTCACCTGCGTGAGTCGGGCCAGTGCCTGCCCCGGGAGCAGGACCAGGACCGCTGTCGCGGCGACGGCCTGCAGCGGTGTCGGCAGCCCGATGAGCGTCACCAGCGACAGCGCGACGGCCGCGAGACCGAGCGCCACGGTGAGCCGGCTGACTCCGCCGCTCATGGCGTCACCCGGTACACGCGTGCGTCGTCGTTGCTGAACGCGAGCTCCACGCCGTCCTGCGTGCTCAGCCACTCCTCCAGCTCGGCGAAGCCTGGCGCGCTGCTGGTGCCCTGGAGCACCAGACTCGCCTCCGACGAGCGCGTGAGCAGCACGACGGCACCGGCAGGGTTGTCCCGGGCGTAGTCGTAGACGAGTGGGCCACACGTCGCCGTCGACAAGTCGGACCGGCACATGTAGTCGATCGTCCGGTACCGGTGTTCGAGGTAGGCCTCGCTGCGCCACGGCGTCGGGTAGGCAGCCGAGATCATCACCGAGCCGGGGGGCGCGAGATCCTGCGCGGCGGCGACGGCCGCGATCTCAGCGTCGGTGAAGACGTCATACTGGGCGTTCCCGAACCGGCCCGTCACGGTCAGCACGGCCAGCAGGAAGCAGGTGAGCGCAAGGCTCCCCGCGGCGCGCCAGGAGGGGCGTGTGCTGCCGTCCGTGGGAAGCAGGACCGAGCACGCCTGCAAGGCGATGAAGGGCAGCGCGAACAGCGAGATGCGGATGAGCATCTCCCCGCCGTACAACTGCGCGGGGAAGAGCAGCAGTGGAGCGACGGCGAGGAGGACCACCCGGATGTCGAGGCGTCCTCTGCGCCAGTCGCGCACCGCCCCGACCGCGGCGAGTGCCCACAGCACGAGGGTCAGAACGATCCGGCCCTGCACCACGAGCACGTGCCCGGCGGTCCCGGTCAGGCGGTCGATGACGTTCGCCTCGGTC